>CBJKNR010000133.1:0-8629 GCA_966417555.1 uncultured Sphingopyxis sp. | reverse complement strand
CGGCGAAGGCCGGGGTCGCAATGACGGCGTGAGGGGCGTCTACGGATGTACCGGGGATAATCGCCGACTTGATCCGGGGTCCCGCTTTTTCAGGCGCGCAAAGCCGGATGCCGGATCAAGTCCGGCGCGACGAAAGAAAGATCACGCGTTGCGCAGCGCGCCCGCGACCAGCTTCTGCAGCTTCGAATGCACCGCGGCGCTGCCGGCGATGAACTCGCTGCGGTCGATCGCGCGGTCGCCGCCGCGGAAATCGCTGACGAAACCGCCGGCTTCGCGCACGAGCAGCATGCCCGCCGCGACGTCCCAGACCTGCAGGTCGCTTTCCCAGAAACCGTCGTAGCGCCCCGCCGCGACCCAGGCGAGGTCGAGGCTCGCGGCGCCGAAGCGGCGGATGCCGGCGACTTCGGGCGCGACCGCACCGAAAATCCGGCTCCACTGCACCATATTGCCATGTCCCATATAGGGGATACCGGTCGCGATCAGGCACTCGTTCAGGTTACGACGCGACGCGACGCGCAGACGCCGGTCGTGCAGCCAGGCGCCGCGGCCGCGCTCGGCCCAATAGCTTTCGTCGGTGACGGGCTGGTACACGAGCGCCGCCGTGACGTCGCCCCAGCCGCCGCCGGGCTTGGGTTCCTGCACCGCGATCGAGATCGCGAAATGCGGGATCGCGTGGAGAAAGTTCGAGGTGCCGTCGAGTGGATCGATGATGAAACGCGGCTTGCCGGGATCGCCCTCGATCTCGCCCGCCTCTTCCATCTTGAAGCCCCAGCCCGGACGCGCATGGGTGAGCTCGTCATACAGCGTGCGCTCGGCCGCCTGATCGGCCTTCGACACGAAGTCGGCGGGACCCTTTTGCGAAACCTGCAGATGCTCGATTTCGCCGAAGTCGCGGCGCAGCTTCGTGCCGGCCTTGCGCGCGGCGCGTTCCATGACGGTGATGATGCCGGATACGGCCATAATATATATCTCCCCCCTCCCGCTTGCGGGAGGGGTCGGGGGAGGGAATGTTTCCATCGCGGCGGGGGCCCGTCCCTCGACAGGCCCTCCCCTAGCCCCTCCCGCAAGCGGGAGGGGAAGCTAATCAGTCCGCGCGGCGGACATATTCGCGGTCGTACACATGCACGACGATCTTGGTTCCGCTGGTGATGTGCGGCGGCACCATCACGCGCACGCCATTGTCGAGGATCGCGGGCTTGTACGACGACGAGGCGGTCTGCCCCTTCACCACCGCGTCGGCCTCGACGATCGTCGCCTCGATCGTTTCGGGGAGTTCGACCGAGATCGGGCGTTCTTCCCAGAGCTCGAGCACGACGTCCATGCCGTCCTGCAGGAATTCATGCGCTTCGCCGACGATCTGTTCGAAGCTGTCCTTGTCCATGAAGACAAGGTCGTCGCCTTCGGCATAGAGGAACTGGAAATCCTTGGTGTCGAGGCGGACCTTTTCGACCGTGTCGGCGCTGCGGAAACGGTTGTTGAGCTTGCGTCCGTCGATCAGATTCTTGGCTTCGACCTGCATATAGGCGCCGCCCTTGCCCGGCTGGGTGTGCTGGATCTTGGTGACCTTCCAGATGCCGCCTTCATATTCGATAATATTGCCGGGACGGATTTCAACGCCGGTGATCTTCATCGCGCACACTCACAGTTCAAGGATGGAAAGAGCCGCCGGCGCGCGCCGCGCACCGGTTCTGGAGCGCGCCCTTAGCCGCGCCAGCGAAGAAGGGCAAGCGGCGCGTGCCTCAGGCGGTGCGCTCGACCATCCGGCGCGTCCGCGCATAGCTCAAGGCGATCAGTGCGGCGAACAGGCCGAGGCCGATGAAGATCGACGGGACATGGAAGCCGTCGCCCACCACCGCAAGCGGCGCGTCGCTGTCGGTCGCATAGACGAGCCCGGCGTAGAAGACGCCGAACAGGCTTTCGCCCACGATCATGCCCGTCGCGGTCAGGACGCCCATCCGGTGCGCGAAGGCCGGATTGGCCCGCCGCGCAGCCCAGCGGTCGTAGAACCAGCCGCCCACCGCGCCGATCACGACGGGAAGGATGACCGCCATCGGCAGATAGATGCCGATACCGATCGCCAGCGGAGGCAATCGCAATTTGCCCGCGCGGCCGAGCAGCTCGTCGACGATGACGAAGCCGACGCCCGCGAGCGCGCCATAGCTCAGCATCGTCCAGTTGAGGTCGCCGCCGAGAACGCCCTTTGCGAGCGAAGAGATCAGGCCCGCCTGCGGCGCGGCGAGGGCGTTGGGCCCGGCGCCCGGCACGCCGACGAAACCCAGCGTCTCGTTCAGCACATTGAGTACCGGCGGCACGACGAGCGAACCGAAGAAGACGCCGATGATCAGCGCGACCTGCTGTTTCCACGGCGTCGCGCCGACGAGCTGGCCGGTCTTCAGATCCTGCAGATTGTCGTTCGAAATCGTCGCGATGCCGAAGACGACCCCGGTGACGATCAGCGCATAGGCGACCATCGCCGCGCTCGCTTCGTCCCCGCCGCCGCGCCCGAGCAACCCGACGAGCAGCAGCGACGACGCGATGATCGCAAGAATGCCGATTCCCGACACCGGCGAATTCGACGCGCCGATCAGTCCCGCCATATAGCCGGTGACCGACGCGATCATCAGCCCGATCACGACGATGAAGACCAGCGCCCCGGCTACGAGGATCGCCGCCGAACCGGCGAGCGGCCCGCCGGCAAGCACCGACCAGAGCAGCCACGCGATAGGGATGAGTATGAGGAGCGAACCGCCGAAGACCCAGCCGATCGGGATATCCTGTTCGCCGACCGCGAGCGCGGTGCCGGCATGGCGCGCCCTGCTCGCCGCCATCGCCGAGCGGATTCCGCCGATCACCGGACCGGCGATCTTGACCAGCGTCCAGATCGCCGCGACCGCGATGACCCCGGCGCCGAAAAAGCGCACATCGTCGCGAAACATCGTGTTCGCGATCGTTTCCGCATCCGCGCCGGGGACGCCCTGCGTCAGGATCGGCAGCAACACCCACCAGCCGGTGATCAGGCCGACGAGCTGCGCGATGCCGACCGACAGGCCGACCAGATGGCCAACGCCGAACAACGCGAAGCCCAGCCCGCCCGCGATCCCCGTCGCCCCGGCGCCGACCGAAAACCAGCGTGACACCTCGGCCGCCGCGACCTTCATCTGGGTCAGCAATGTGAAACCCGCGGCGACGAGGCTGTTCCACAGCAGCGCCGACAGCCCCGCCCTGTTTTCGGCGGCCCCTTCGGCGCTCGCCGCCCCGACGCGCAACACCTCGGCGGCGGCGCGGCCCTCGGGATAGGGAAGATCGGCGTCGACGACGAGCGCGCGGCGCAGCGGCACCGAAAACAGCACGCCCAAAATCCCGCCGAGCATCGTGATCGCGGTCGTTTCGAGCAGCGGAAAGCCCTGCCAGTAACCGACCATCACAAGCCCCGGCAGCACGAAGATGATCGCCGCCAGCGTGCCCGCGGCGCTCGCGATCGTCTGGACGATATTATTCTCGAGAATCGTCGAGCCCGCCATATAGCGCAGCAGCGCCATCGAGATCACCGCCGCGGGGATCGACGTCGCAAAGGTCAGCCCGACCTTCAGCCCCAGATAGACATTCGCCGCGGTGAACGCCAAAGTCAGCAGACCGCCAAGCAGGATCGCCCGGATCGTGAGTTCGCGCCCGCGCGAGGTCGAGGTGGTGGTTTCGGTCATCAAGAATCTCCCCGCCCGCTGTCTTGCGGGGCGCCGCGCCCGGCGCAAGCAAAAAGCCACCGGTCAGGCTCTTTTGGCCGAGTTCCGTTGGACCGAAACGCCAAAAGCGACAGGCCGACATCCTTTTGACGCATCGATCCAATATGGCGGGCGACGTCGATGCCATATGGCCGTCCATGATGAGTAGCGATCTTTCGAAGCTTACCCAGCCGCCCCCTCGCGGCACCGCAGCAACGTCGTCGCGCAGGGCGCCTTGCGCCGGCCTTTTTGGCTGGCGCAAGGATGCGGCGACGTCGCCTGCACCGAAAAAGGCACGGGAAACGCCCGGGCGCGATTATCCCGCCGGTTGACTTTCGAGGATGGCTGCGAAGGCACGCACCGCCGCCGCCGGACCTTCGGGATGAGCCCACACGCCGCCCGACACCGCAAGGAAATCGGCCCCGGCGTCGACCAGTATCTTCGCATTCCCGACCGTGATCCCGCCGATCGCGACGCACGGCAGCTCGAACAGCCCCTGCCACCAGGTCAGGATTTCGGGCTCGGGCCGATGCTCGACCACCTTGGTCGTCGTCGGAAAGAAGGCCCCGAATGCGACATAATCGGCGCCCGCCTCGCCTGCCTCCATCGCGAGGTGGCGGCTGTCGTGGCACGTCACGCCGATCTGCGCGTCGGGCCCGAGCAGGCGGCGCGCCTCCCTGGGATCGCCATCACCCTGCCCCAGATGGACCCCGTCCGCCCCCAGCCGCTTTGCGAGCGCGACATCGTCGTTGACGATAAAGGCGATCTCGTGCGCGGCACAGATCGCCTGCAGCGGCTCGGCGAGCCGCGCCGCTTCGTGCTGGTCGATATTCTTGACGCGGAACTGGAAGGCCGCGACGGATCCGGCGGACAGCGCTTCCTCCAGCCGGACAGGAAAATCGCCGCCGACATCGAGCGGCGAAATCAGGTAAAGTTGGCAATTAGGTGTAGTCATGGCGCGTTCATAGCGACGGGGCCAGATGCGGGCAAATGCAGAACGTCACCCGCCTCGCCGCGCTCGCGCTTCCCGCCGCCCTTCTGCTTGCGGCCTGTGCGACGACCGCCGGCGCGCCACTGCCCGACGGCAGCGAGGTCGCGCTGGGCCAGAAGGCCTATGTCGACGGCCCGCTTGTCCAGCCGGTCGAGGTCGTTGAAGACAGCCGCTGCCCGATGAATGCGCGCTGCGTCTGGGCGGGGCGCGTGCGTGTGAAGATGTTGTGGATCCGCGGCAATGGCGAGAAGCAGCCGTTCGAGGCGACGCTGGGCGAACCGACGCAGCTCGCCGACGGCAAATTCACGCTCGAATCGGTCCGCCCCGAAAAGCGCACCGACGTGACGATCAAACCGTCCGATTATCGCTTCTCGTTCCGCTTTGCCGGGGGCCTCTAGGTCGCGCCTCCTTTGGGCGTCATCCCGGCGGAGGCCGGGATCTCGCCGTGGCGTTTGGATGCACCGTAGAGATCCCGACCTTCGCCGGGATGACGGAATGTACGGGATAGGCTCAACGAACCCGTGCCAGCACGAAGCCGTCCCATTTCTTCGCGCCGACGGTCTGCACCGCGGTAGCATCGAGGCGCAGGTCGCCGCTGAGCATGTCGAACAGCGCGCGCGTTCCGACGATGCGCTCGTCATCGCTGTCCGCCTCCAGCACCCCGCCCTCGCGCACGACATTATCGACGATGACCGTCGTGCCAGAGCGGCCGAGGCGAATCGCTTCCTCGACGTAGCGGGCGTTGTTCTGCTTGTCGGCGTCGATGAAGACGAAGTCGAACGGCGCCTCGTCGGTCATCGCGGCAAGGGTTTCGACTGCCGGACCGACGCGAATATCGACCTTTGCCGACAGTCCCGCATTTTCAAGGTTTTCGCGCGCGACGCGCGCATGATGCGGTTCGAGTTCGAGCGTTACCAATTGGCCGCCATCGGGCAGCGCGTGGGCAAGCCAGATCGTCGAATAGCCGCCGAGCGTCCCGACTTCGAGGATGCGCTGTGCGCTCACCATCTGTGCGAGGAGGAAGAGCATCTTGCCTTGCGCCGCCGAGACGTCGATCGGCGGCAGGCCTTGCGCGCTGTTGTTCTTGAGGGTGGTGGCAAGCGCGTCGTCGGCACCCAGCAATTTGCCGGCGATATAATCGTCGACGGCTTGCCACCTCTCTCCCATCACCTAGGCCACGGAGGCCGCGTGAATTTCGTTGATCGCACCGCCGAGCGAGCGGTTGAACTCGTCGTCGCTCATCTGATGGCGCAAGTCTTCGAGCAGGGCGCGGCTGAAGCTCGCGATGATGCCCGGATTCTTCGCCAGCTCGACGCAGGCCTCGGGGCGTGCGAAGCCGCCCGACAGCGCGACGACGCGCAGCACCTTCGGATGATCGACGAGCGGCTGGAACAGCCCGGCTTCGGTCGGCAGCGACAGCTTCAGCATCACCGGCGCGCCGGTCCAGGCGTCGAGCGCCGCGAGCAGTTCCCCCTGCAGCAGGCGATCCGCCGCGTCGCGCTCGGCGCTCTTGATGTTCACCTCAGGCTCGATGATCGGAACGAGCCCGTGCGCCGCGATGCGCGCTGCTTCGGCGAACTGCTGCTCGACGATCGCCTTGATGCCGACCGGGTTGGCGAGGTTGACGACGCTGCGCATCTTGGTGCCGAAGACGCCCTTGGCGACGGCGCGGTCGCAGAGCGCATCGAGGCCGGGGTTGGCCTTCATCAGCTGGACGCCGTCGGTTTCATCCTCAAGCCCCTTGTCGACCTTCAGGAACGGCACGACGCCGCGTTCCCACAAGAGCGCCGGAACGGGCTTGCCGTCCGCTTCGCCGTCCATCGTGCGTTCGAACAGGATCGCGCCGATCACCTTTTCGCCATTGAAGCAGGGCGCGGTGACGATGCGGCTGCGCATATCGTGGATCAGCGCGAACATCTCCTCATCGTTCGAGAAAGCGTCCGCTTCGATGCCATATCCCTTCAATGCCTTGGGCGTCGAGCCACCGCTCTGGTCGAGCGCGGCGATAAAGCCCTGCCCCGATTTGATCTGGTCGAGCATGGCGGCATTGGCGGTGGTCATATGATCTCCGGTTGTTTGCATACGTATGTGGCGGTGCGCATAGCGACCCCATGGGCAGGATGCAATGCGGTCGGAAAGTCTAGGCCTTCAGCGCGTCGACGCCCGGCAACGCTTTGCCTTCCATCCATTCGAGGAAGGCGCCGCCGGCGGTCGAAACAAAGGTGAAATCCTTCGCGGCGCCGGCATGGTTGAGCGCGGCGACGGTATCGCCGCCACCCGCGACCGAAGTCAGCGAGCCCTCGCGCGTCAGCGCGGCGGCGGTCTTGGCGAGCGCAACGGTCGCGGTGTCGAACGGCGGCGTCTCGAACGCGCCGAGCGGCCCGTTCCAGACGAGCGTGCGGCAATTCTTGAGCACGTCGGCGAGCGCTTCGACCGCGGCGGGGCCGACGTCGAGGATCATTTCGTCGGCGGCGACCTCGTGGACGTTGACGGTGCGCGTCGGCGGGTTCGGTGCGAACTCCTTTGCCACCACGACGTCATAGGGCAGATGGATCGTGCAGCCCGCCGCATCGGCGGCCTCGAAGATCGCGTTGGCGGTGTCGACCAGATCGTGCTCGCACAGCGACTTGCCGACATCGACCCCGCGCGCGGCGAGGAAGGTGTTCGCCATGCCGCCGCCGATGATCAGGTGGTCGACCTTGGCGACGAGGTTGCGCAGCACGTCGATCTTGCTCGACACCTTGGCGCCGCCGACGACCGCCGCGACGGGGTGCACCGGGTTGCCGCGCGCGGCGTCGAACGCCTTGAGTTCGGCCTCCATAGCGCGGCCCGCATAGGCGGGCAGCCGATGCGCAATCCCTTCGGTCGAGCCATGCGCGCGGTGCGCGGCCGAAAAGGCGTCGTTGACATAGAGGTCGCCGATCTCGGCGAGCGCATCGGCAAAGGCGGGGTCGTTCTTTTCCTCGCCGGGATAGAAGCGCGTGTTTTCGAGCACCGCGACATCGCCCGGCGCCAGCACCGCGACGCCCGCCTTTGCGCCCTCGCCCACGGCCTCGGGGATGAACATGACCGAATGGCCCAGCACATCCTCGACGCCGCCCATGACGAGGCTCAGCGACTGCGTCGGGTTCTTCGCGCCCTTCGGCCGCCCGAAATGCGCGAGCAGCAGGACGATCGCGCCCTTGTCCGACAGTTCGCGGATCGTCGGCATCGCCGCCTGGATCCGCGTCGCGTCGCTGACCGCCCCCTCGAACAGCGGGACGTTGAGGTCGACGCGCACGAGCACGCGCTTGCCGGTGACGTCACCGATGTCGTCGAGGGTCTTGAAAGCGGTCATATTTTTCACTCCGTCCCCGGAGCGTGCCCCTGTGAAGGCAGGGGGCCACCCCCCCCGCTCCCCCTCCCTCCCACCCCCCCCTTCTGCCGAGAGGGCTGGAGAGGGGCCCCTGCCTTCGCAGGGGTACGAGCACGTCAAAGCAGCTTGGCGATCACACCCGCGGTGTCGACCATGCGGTTCGAGAAGCCCCATTCATTGTCGTACCAGCTGACGACACGAACCAGCTTGCCTTCGAGCACCGAGGTCTCGAGGCTGTCGATCGTCGAGCTGGCCGGGCAGTGGTTATAGTCGATCGAGACGAGCGGCTCGTCCGAATAGGCGAGCACGCCCTTCAGCGCGCCTTCCGACGCGTCCTTCAGGATCTTGTTCACTTCCTCGACGCTCGTGTCGCGCTTCGGGGTGAAGGTCAGGTCGACGAGGCTGACGTTGGGGGTCGGCACGCGGATTGCCGAACCGTCGAGCTTGCCCTTGAGTTCGGGCAGCACTTCGCCGACCGCGCGGGCCGCACCCGTCGTCGTCGGGATGATCGACATCGCGGCGGCGCGCGCACGGCGCATGTCGCTGTGGATCTGGTCGAGAATC
>CBJKNR010000132.1:0-8634 GCA_966417555.1 uncultured Sphingopyxis sp. | reverse complement strand
CACCCCGACGAGCCTGAAAACATCGTTATAAGCGAGGATGTGCGCCTCGCGCGTGACCTGCTGGCTCAGCAGCGCGGCGCCTTCTGCGCCGCGCAGGACCGGATCGCCGACCGTCCCCGCAACGGCGCGGCCGCCTGCGCCCAGCCGCGCGGCGACCAGCGGGTCGGTTGCGACGATGTTCTGGACCAGCTCGTGCGAATGATATTTCTCGCGCACCGTCTGGAACGTGCCGAGCAGGGTGCTCCCGGCAAGGCCGCCGATGCTCTGGCTCATGCTGAACAGCACGACGAAACTGATGAAATTCCTGCCGCCAGCGAGCAGCGTGCGCGCGATGCCGATCACCATTGCCTGGGCGAGGAAGAGCAGGGAAGCGAAGCCGATCAGCGCCTGACTGAGATAGAATTGGCCCGGCCGGGTGAGGTTGGTCGACCCGGCGTCCATGAACGAACCGATGACGATCAGCACGACCGCGACGATGATCGGCCGCGAGAGATTGTCCGGACGGAAAGTCAGTACAGCGGTCGCGAGGCCGGCGATCGATGCGAGAATGACGATCAGGTTGAGCGTCACCATCTGGTCGTTGATCATGCCGACGACGCTCAGGAACCCGACCGAGCCGAAGGCCTGTTCGGACAGCAATATGCGAACCGACGCTGCGATCGCGAACAGGCGCAGCATCTCGCGCGTGCCAAGCCAGCGCGTGTTGATCAGCGGATTCCTGCGATGATGCTCGACGAGCACCGCGGCGGCGATCAGCGCGATGCTTGCGGCAAGCGCCCAGCCCATCCACGCGCGCTCGGCCCACCACTGGATACGCCCCTGCGAGAGCACTGCTATCAGCAGCCACAGTCCCGGCGCGAGCAGCGCGAATGTCAGAAAGTCGTGCGGCTCGAATACCTTCTCACGCTCGCTCGGTGGCAGCGGCTGTGCCATCACAGCGGCAAGCGTTGCCAATGCCAGTCCGAATTCGAACCAGTAGAGATTGTGCCAGTCGCCCCATATCAGCAGCCCCGGCGAGAGTACGCGTGCGAGCGGGGTCGCGATCTGCGGAATACAGATGCCGATCATCACCGCGGCGAGCCGCTTGGATGCAGGGAGCGCCTGGAAGAAATAGAGGATGGTCAGCGTCGAAAGCCCGCTCGCCGCGACGCCGCTCATCGCGCGCACCGCAACCGAGGTCCAGAAATCGTGGATGAACAGATGCATCAGCGTCGTCACCGCATAGGCGACGAGCGTGTAGCGGATGAACGGCTGCAGCCCGAACTGCTGGCGGTATTTCACGAGCAGCAGGTTCGCCGTGACGTTGGTCATGAAATAGGCGGCGGTCAGCCATGCGGCCTCGTCGCTGTTGAGCCCGAGCGTGCCTTGCGCGAAGTTCAGGTTGACGGTGACGAGCGCGTTGCCGAGCCCGCCCGTGATCCCGATCAGACAGCCGATCAGGAAATGGCGGACCATCCGCGGCGTCGGATGATCGGGGTTCGCCGGCGATCCCGGCAGCGTCGGCCGCTCGTGCGGCTTGAAGACATAATCTGCCATGCGCGTCAGGCCGGGCCGGTCATCGCCGAGCCAGATGGAGCGCCGCCCGGGCGAATGCCGCCGGTGCTTCCCGCCGCCGATTGTATCCGGCCCCGCCGGTGATCATCAGGCTGCGGTGAGTCGGCTCGATCAGCATGACTTTCCCATAGCTCATCATCGGCCGGGGTGCAGCCTGTTCGGTGAAGCGAGGTCGGGCGGGGGTCAGGTGGGGTGCCGGAATTTGCGAAATCGCTACAATCTGTAAAAACCGGCCCGCGAAGTCGCAAATTCTCCCCTGCAGGGCGTATATGGCCGACGAAATCGAACTGAAGCTCGAGCTCTCACCGGCTGCGGCGGACCGTATCGTGGAAGCCGGGTTTCTCGCGGGTGGCGCGAAGGCCGAGCGGCAGCTTTCCACCTATTTCGATACAGCGGAGCAACATGTCGCCAAAGCGGGTTTTTCGCTTCGCATCCGCCGGTCGGCGGGCAAGCGGGTACAGACGATCAAGGCGGACGGGGCGAGCACCGCAGGGCTGTTCATACGGCCGGAATGGGAGCGTCCGGTCGAGGATGATACGCCGGTGCTCGATTATACGACGCCGCTTGCTGCCATGCTTGGCGGCGCCGCGGTGCGGCCGCTCTTCGAGGTAAAAGTCGAGCGCCGGACCTGGATGCTTGAGGATGAGCACGCATCGATCGAGCTCGTGCTCGACCGCGGCAAGGTCGCCGCCGGCAAGCGATCCGAGGAAATCTGCGAGATCGAGCTGGAATTGAAGTCGGGCGATCCGGCCGCCCTGTTCGGGCTCGCGCGCAAGCTCGATGCGATCGCACCCGTGCGCCTCGGCGTCCTCGCCAAGGCCGAGCGCGGCTACCGGCTGGCTGGTGCACAGGGGGCCTCGATCAAGGCAGATCCGATCACGCTTCGGGCCGATAGCAACGCGGCCGAAGCTTTCGGGCATATCGTCCGGTCCTGCATCCGTCAGTTCCGGCTGAACGAGGCGCTGTTCACCGCGAACCGCGACGCCAACGCCCTGCATCAGGCACGCGTCGCGGTGCGCCGGATGCGATCGGCCTTTTCGATCTTCAAGCCGATGATCGGCGACGACGGAGCGGCACTGCGCGACGAGTTGCGCTGGCTTGCCTCAAGGCTAGGAGACGTGCGCGATCTCGATGTGCTGCTGATGCGGGCACCGCCCGGAGCGCTGCACGATCGCCTTTCAGACGCGCGCGACGCGGCCTCTGATGCGCTGCTGGAGGAGCTGGCATCGAACCGGGTGCGAAGTCTCCTGCTCAATCTCGCCGAATGGCTCGCGCGGGGGCACTGGTCCCTTGACGCCGGTGGCGAGGCCGATGGTACCCGGCCGGCGCGCGCATTTGCCGCCGCCGCGCTCGGCCGGTTTCGCCGGCGGATCAAGCGTCGGGGCAAGGGCCTTCCCAACCTCGACGATATGGCGCGTCACGAGGTTCGCAAGGATGCGAAAAAGCTGCGCTACGCCAGCGAATTTTTTGCGTCCTTGTTCGAGCGCAAGTGCGAACGGCGCCGCCGGAAACGCTTCACTGCCGCGCTCGAAACCTTGCAGGACCGTTTGGGGGCGCTCAACGATCTCGCCACGGCGCCGGAGGTGCTCGACCGTCTTGGCCTTTCCGGCGATGCGGACGCGGCCGCTCTGATCGCGGGCGGGACCGGCAAAAAGAAGATGCTCGAACTGGCCGGGGACGCCTTCGACGATCTCGCCGACGCCAGGAAATTCTGGTGAGCACAGTCTGACGACCATCGTGCGGGGCTATCGTCGAACGGGAATTTCACCGCGGGATTCGCTGCCTTGCGACCTTGAGCCCGTTCGCCCGAGGGAGCCTCATCCCAGACTGTTGCCGTAGCCTATGACGATCGTCGACAGCATCAGCACGGTGATTCCCAGCCATACGAGCGCGCGCGTGCGCTTGCCCGCGGGGGCCCATTCGCGGAGCGCAAAGCCCCAGAGCGTCGAGAAGAGGATGATGCTCGCCATGTGCAGCGTCCAGCTCGAAAAGCCGAAGCGCCCCATCTGGCTTTCGCCCATCGTGTAGAAGAAGAACTGGAAATACCAGAGCGTCCCGCCGAGTGCGGCGAGGCCGTAGTTGAGCGCGAGCGGCGGCTTTTCGGTCGCGGCGGGCGCGGCTTCGCCGGTGAACTGGCGGATGCTGCGGTTGCGCGCGATCAAAAGACCGCACCAGATGAGGTTGGTGGTGAGCCCGCCGAGCAGCACGACGCAGAGCACGGGCAGCCCCTGCCACAGCGGATCGGTCCCGGCCTTCAGCGTCAGCTCGCGGATTGGTGCTCCGGCGTCGAGCCCCCATGCGAAACAGCCCGACATCAGCCCTGAGAAGACCGCGATCGCGAGGCCTTTGCGCAGGCTGAATTCGGATGAGTCGGGCGCATTGCCGCTGCCCATCTCGCGTTCCTTGCGCCGCCCCGCCTGTGCGACGATGGCGATCCCCGCGAGCGTGACCGCGATGCCGAGGAACACCGTCTGCCCGCTCGCCGTCGCGAACAGCTCGCCCAGCTTGCCGCGAAAGATCGGCGGGCCCATCGTACCGATGACGGTCGTCAGCCCGAGTGCGACCGCCATGCCGAGCGATAGCCCGAGGTAGCGCATCGTCAGCCCGAAGGTCAACCCGCCGAGCCCCCACATCGCGCCCCAGAACCAGCACCAGAACCAGATATCGCCCGGTGTCCGGTTCAGCACGCCGATCAGGTCGTGCGTCTGGATCGACGCGAACAGCCAAGGCGCGATCGCCCAGGAAAAGATGCCGCCGGTGATCCAGAAAATCTCCCACGACCAGGCGCGAATGCGCTTGTACGGCACATAGAAGCTCGCCGACGACAGGCCGCCGAGCCAGTGAAAGAACACGCCGAGCAGCGGGTTCGCGTCCATTGTTTTTCTCCCCTCGTCCGTTTCAGGCGGCTAGTAAGTCTGCCCCGATCCTGTCCACCCCGGTTGCGCCGGTAAGCGCCATGGCGACGCGCATTTCGGCTTCGATCAGATCGAGCACATGCCGCACGCCGGCTTCGCCTGCCGCCGCGAGCGCGAAGGCCCAGGCGCGACCGAGCAGCACCCCCCGCGCGCCGAGTGCGAGCATCCGCACGACATCGAGCCCCGACCGGATACCGCCGTCGGCGAGGACGGTGAGGCGGTCGCCGACTGCATCGGCGATGCCGGGCAGCGGGTGTGCCCCCAACAGCCCGCCGTCGAGCTGGCGCCCGCCATGGTTCGACACGATGATCCCGTCGACGCCCGCTTCGGCGGCGCGGCGCGCGTCGCCCGCATCGAGAATTCCCTTTATGACAATCGGCCCGTTCCAGTGCGCGCGCACGAAATCGAGGTCGGACCAGGTCACGCCCGGGTCGAAATTATCCTTCATCCAGCCGAGGAAATCCTCGAACCCCGATTTCGGCCCCAGCAAGGGCGCGACATTGCCAAGCTGGTGCGGGCGGCCATGAAGGCCGACATCCCATGCCCAGCCGGGGCGGGCCATCACCTGACTCACCCGCCGCGCCTGTCCGCGCAATCCGGCGGCGCCCGAGAGTCCCGACCGGACGTCACGATAACGCGCGCCGGGAAGCGGCATATCGACGGTGAAGACGAGCAGCGGACAATGGATCGCACTCGCTTCATCGAGCAGCGACTGCATAAAGCCGCGGTCGCGCACCATATAGAGCTGGAACCAGAAGGGCGCCGGGCATCCCCTTGCGACCTCGGAAAGCGAACAGGCCGATACCGTCGACAGCGTGAAGGGCACGCCTTTCGCCGCCGCCGCCCGCGCCGCCTGGACCTCGCCGCGGCGTGCAGCCATTCCGGCGAGACCGATCGGACCAAGCGCGACCGGCATCGACACTTGCTGGCCGAGCAGCGTCGTTGCGAGGTCGATCGTCGAGACGTCGGTCAGCACCCGCTGGCGCAGCGAAATATCCTGCAGATCCTCGATATTCGCGCGCAGCGTTCGCTCGGCATAGGAGCCCCCGTCGAAATATTCGAAGAGGAAGTGCGGGAGGCGGCGGCGCGCGGCTTCGCGATAGTCGCCGATCGATGCCGCTTTCACGCGATTGCTTCCATCCGCGCGGCTTGCTCGCGCCACGCGTCGCGATAGGCCGAAAGATCGATGTCGAGCGGCTCGACGAGCTCGAGCGGCTCGGCGGGCGGAAGCGCGGCGCCGATCAGCCGCAGCGCACCATAGGAAACGTCGTTGTGCGCCTTGCCGGTATAGACGCGAAGGTCGGGGCGAAGCGCCGCGAGTGCCCGCACGAAGACCTGCCCCTCGGCAAAGCGGCCCTCGATCAGCAGGCGTTCCCGCGTTGCGATCAGGCCCAGCGATGCATCGGCGACGAGCGCGGCATAGAGCGACACGGCGGCGCGGCGCGGCGCATGATCGCCGGGTTCGGCGATCCAGTGGCCGCGGCCGCGCGGGAAGGGGCCGAAGCCCGGCGCAAAGGTCGGGAGCAGCATCGCGCCGCGGGCGAGCACGCCGGGCAGCGCGTCCAGCAACGCGGGCTGGTCGGGTGCGATGTCGATCCGCCGCGTGTTGAGGCCGATCAGCGTTTCGATCTCGCGCCCGCCCATGAAGCGCGCCGAGGGGACCGGTGTGCCATAAGCGTCGACGTTGATCAGGCAATCGCGCGCCTCGTCGAGGCGGCTGGTATCGATCGACGTCGCATCCTGCGGCGAGCGCATCGCGACGAACCAGGTACCGGTCGAGAGCACCGTCGATTCCTGATCGGCGATCTCGGCGAAGCCGCGCGCGGCGAGCAGCGCCGCATTCGAATCATGAAGGCCACAATACACCTCGGTATCGGCCGGCAGGCCGGTACGCCGGACCCATTCGGGCGTCAGCGTCCCGAGTATCTCGCCTGCGCGGCGTAGCGGCGCCAGCCGCCTCGCCCAGCCGCGCCTTTCGGCGAGCTGCGACGGGATCCCCGCAATCGGGTTCCAGAGATCGGTGTGACAGCCGAGGCTTGTCACCTCGGACGCCGCGACGCCGCTGAGAAGCCAACTCCAATATTGTGGCCACGGGAGTATCTGCGTGCCTTGCCCGAGCGCCGGGTCGAGCAATTCGAGGCGAAATATCTGCGCGCCGAGATTGAGGCCTTCGGGCAGGCGGGGCGAACCCGTCTCCGCAAAAGCGTCGCGCTCGGCGTCGTAGGCGGCGCAGAGGTTCGCCGGCATGGCCTCTTCATAATCGAGCGGCGGGCAGGCCAGGCGGTCGTCGCGGATGATCGCCGCGCCCGCACCATGGCCGACCGGCACGATCGCGCCGACGTCGGCGAGCTTTGCGAAATAGCGCAGGACTTCGGCAGCCCAAGCCTCGATACCGGCGGTGTCGAGGACAGCATAGCTTCCTGGCCTGACGCGTTCGTTGGGGCGTACGCGCCGTTCGACCAGCGTGCCCTCCGGCGACCAGAGGCTGAGCTTCGCCAGCGTCTTCCCGACGTCAAGGACTATGGTGGCGCGACCCTTCATCCCTCTCCCTTTTTGCTTCGTTGCGACCGAATTTGATCGAACTTTATCGAAACTGATTGCAAGATGCCAGTGATTTCGATACACGTTGCTGCATAGTCGAAACAACGAGTTTCCTTCATGCCCGATCTTCTGGATGCCACACCTCAGTCCCGCCCCCTCGCACTGCTTTTTGCCCTTCCGGCGAATCGCTGGTCGGACGAAGAGGCGGGAGAGAGGTTGCCCGAAGATCTGCTCCTCTATCGCTCGAACTGCCTCGGCTCCGACCTGACCGTCACGAACTTCGGAGGCGGCAACACCTCGGCCAAGCTCGATGCGCGCGATCCGCTCACCGGCGAAACGGTGCAGGTGTTGTGGGTGAAGGGGTCGGGCGGCGACATCGGTTCGATGAGGCTCGACGGCTTTTCGACGCTGTATCAGGACAAGCTGCTCGGCCTCGAAAAGCTCTATCGCGGGCTCGAGCATGAAGACGAGATGGTCGGCTATCTGCCGCACTGCACCTTCGCGCTCAATCCGCGCGCGGCGTCGATCGACACGCCGCTCCACGCCTATCTGCCCTTTGCGCACGTCGACCATGTTCATCCCGACGCGATCATCGCGCTCGCGGCGTCGAGCGAAGGCGAGGCTGCGACGGGGGCGATCTGGGGCGGTGCCGTCGGCTGGTTGCCCTGGCAGCGCCCGGGTTTCGATCTCGGGCTGAAACTGCGCGATTATGTTGCTGCCAATCCGGGCCTGCGCGGTGTGATGCTCGCGGGCCACGGCATCATCTGCTGGGGCGACAGTGCCAAGGGCTGCTATGACAATACCATCGCGCTGATCACCGACGCGGCGAATTATCTGAACGCGAAGCTGGCCGATCGGCCAACATTCGGTGGCGAGGCCATTCCGCCGCGTCCGGCTGCCGAACGCGTAGCGACCGCGGCAAAGCTGATGCCGTTGCTGCGCGGACTGATGGGCGGGCGGCGTGTTGGCCATTTTGCCGACGATGCCGAAACGCTTGAATTTGCCGGCAGCCGCGATTTCGCCAAGCTCGCGGCGATCGGAACGTCGTGCCCCGACCATTTCCTGCGTACCAAGATCGCGCCGCTCGTGCTCGACCCGGCGCGGGTCGGGGACGCCGACTATCTCGCCGAGCGGATCGAGGCGTATCGCGCCGGTTATGCCGCCTATTACCAGCGCTGCGCGCGCCCGGACTCGCCGGCGATGCGCGATCCCAATCCGGTCGTGGTGCTCGTCCCCGGCATCGGCCGCATGACCTTCGCCGGCGACAAGACCACCGCGCGGCTTGCCGGCGAATTCTACGCCAATGCGATCAATGTGATGCGCGGCGCGGAGGCGATCGGGGCCTATGTCGGGCTCGACGAACAGGAAGCGTTCGACATCGAATATTGGCTGCTCGAGGAGGCGAAGCTTCAGCGGATGCCCAAGCCCAAGCCGCTCGCGGGGCGCATCGCGCTGGTTACCGGCGGCGCGGGCGGCATCGGTGCGGCGACCGCCGAGCGCCTTGCCGCCGACGATGCATGCGTGATGCTCGTCGACCGCGACGCCGATGCGCTGACCAAGACGGCGGACGAACTCGAGGGCCGCTTCGGCCGCGACCGCATCCGCTCGGCGGTGTGCGACGTGA
>CBJKNR010000131.1:0-8759 GCA_966417555.1 uncultured Sphingopyxis sp. | reverse complement strand
CGATGGCGGCGATCGCGTTGGCGGCATTGTGGCGGCCAGGCATGCGGAGCTTGACCTGATAGGCGGTGCCGTCGGCATGGACGGCGAAGCGGCAGCCGTCGGGCAGGGCTTCGAAATCGCTGCCGCGTACCGTCGCGGCGTCGCCGAAACCGAAGGTGACGATGTTGTGCCCCGACAACAACGGCGCGGACTCGGCATCGTCGGCATTGACCACCGCGACCCGCGCTTTTGCAGCGAAATCGCCGAACAGCCGGTGGAGTTCGGCGAGGCTCTTGTGGTCGAGGCTGATGTTGGTCACCACCGCGACGTCGGGTGCGTACAGCGCGATCGATCCGTCGCTCTCGTCGACCTCGCTGACGTAAAAAGCGTTGTCGCCGACGAGCGCGCTGGCAAAGGGCCTGTCGTCGCCCGAGAAATTGCGCATCACCGCGCCGTTCATCACCGTCGGCTTCTTGCCTGCGCTTTCGAGGATCCAGCCGACCATGCCGGTCACGGTCGACTTGCCGCTCGTTCCCCCGACGCCGACCGCCCTGCCGGCCGCGTTGAACAGTGCGGCATTCAGGTCGGCGCGCGTCATCCGGGCGAGGCCAAGCGCGTTGGCGGCGGCGATGTCGGGAACGCTGTCCTCGATCGCCGCCGAGGCGACGAGAATCTGTCCCGCCTTCGGCCCGCTGCCATCCTGCGGGTAAAAGACGATGCCCTGGCCTTCAAGCCAGGCGAATTTCCCGGGCGTCCGGCCCTGGTCGCGGCTGCGGTCCGAGCCTGAAACCTTCGCGCCGCGCGCCGCGACGATCATCGCGAGCGGCAGCATGCCCGACCCGCCGATGCCGCAGAAGAAATAGGATTTGTTTTCCGACATGGCGGCGCGATATGGCTTTGGTGAAGGGTTTGCAACCGGCGGCCAGTGATATTCATGAGCCTCGTCATTGCGAGCGAAGCGAAGCAATCCAGCGCGCGAGTAAACCGCTCTGGATTGCTTCGCTTCGCTCGTAATGACGGAGCGAGGCAACCGAGGACTATGGGATTTCAATCATGCGTATCGGAATCGTTGCCCCCAGCACCCCGATCCTCCCCGACGATGCCGAAGCCGTGCGCGCGCTCGCCAGCCTCGGCTATCCCGACGTCGAGCTCGAATTCGACCCGCAATGCTTCGCGGTCCACGGCCATTTCGCTGGCGAGGACGGCCACCGCTTCGCCGCGCTCGTCGAAATGGCGAACCGCCCCGACATCGACGCGATCTGGTTCGCGCGCGGCGGTTACGGCGCGTGCCGGATCGCCGAGGATGCGGTTGCCGCGATGACCGACGCCGCGCGGGCGAAGGCGTTCCTCGGCTATTCGGACCAGGGCAATCTGCTCGGCGCGCTCTATCGCGACGGCTTCGATCATGTCGCGCACGGCCCGATGGTTGCCGACATCCGGCGCGAGGGCGGCGACGCGGCGGTGCTCCGCGCGCTCGACTGGCTCGTCGCGCGCGATCCCGCGGCGTGCGAGCCGGGGCTCGAACATGGCGCGCGCCATGCGGCGTTCAACCTGATGACGCTGTCGATGCTGCTCGGCACCCCGCTCGAACCCGACCTTTCGGGCCACGTCCTGCTCGTCGAGGAGGTCAGCGAATATCTCTACGCCTTCGACCGCGCCTTCTTTCACGTCGCGAGCTACCTCGCCCCGCGCGGGCTCGCGGGCATCCGTCTCGGGCGGGTGAGCGACGTGCCCGAAAACGACCGGCCTTTCGGCATGGAGGCCGGGGAGATCGCGCAAGGCTGGTGCGCGCGCACCGGCATCGCCTGGCTCGGACGCGCCGACATCGGCCACGACGCGGCGAACAAGGTCGTGCCCTTCGGCTTGCATCGCGCGGGGTGAGCGAATAGGCGCGGGCCAATTTCAGAAATACGCAGGGGACGCATCATGCGCGCATTCATCTTTCCGGGTCAGGGCAGCCAGTCGGTCGGCATGGGCAAGGCGCTCGCCGACGCCTCGCCGGTCGCCCGCGAGGTCTTTCAGGAGGTCGACGAGGCGCTCGGCCAGAACCTCTTCAAGCTGATGAGCGAGGGCCCCGAGGATCAGCTCACGCTCACCGAAAATGCCCAGCCCGCGATCATGGCGAACGCGATCGCAACGCTGCGCGTGCTCGAAAAGGAAGGCGGCGTGACGCTCGCCGCCAAGGCCGACTATGTCGCGGGACACAGCCTCGGCGAATATAGCGCGCTCTGCGCCGCGGGCGCCTTCGACCTTGCGACCACCGCGCGGCTTCTGAAGACGCGCGGGCAGGCGATGCAGGCGGCGGTGCCGGTCGGCGTCGGCGCGATGGCGGCGCTGCTCGGCGCCGATATCGACACCGCGCAGAAGCTCGCCGATGCCGCGGCCGAGGGCGAGGTGTGCACCGTCGCCAACGACAACGACCCGTCGCAGGTCGTGATCTCGGGCCACAAGGGCGCGGTCGAGCGCGCGGTCGCGCTGGTCAAGGATTTTGGCATCAAGCGCGGGGTGCTGCTGCCGGTGTCGGCGCCCTTCCACTGCCCGCTGATGCAGCCTGCTGCCGACGCGATGGCCGAAGCGCTTGGCGCCAACCCGCCGGCCGCGCCGCTGGTGCCCGTCGTCGCCAATGTCACCGCGAGCCCGGTCGGCGACGCCGACACGATCCGCGACCTTCTGGTGCAGCAAATCACCGGCCGCGTCCGCTGGCGCGAAAGCGTCGCCGCGATGGAGGATATCGGTGTCGGCCAGTTCGTCGAATTCGGTGGCAAGGTGCTGTCGCCGATGGTCAAGCGCAGCGCCGCGGGTGAGGTCGAGGCCGTCAGCGCGATTTCGATGGACGACATCGAAGCGCTGCTCAAGACGCTTTAATTTCAAGATTTCAGGAGAAACTCAGATGTTCGATCTCACCGGCATGACTGCCCTCGTCACCGGCGCCAGCGGCGGCATCGGTTCGGCCATCGCGCAGGCGCTCGCGGCACAGGGCGCGCGGCTCGCGGTGTCGGGGTCCAACGCCGAGAAGCTGGGCGCCTTTCGCGACACGCTCGGCGGCGACACGCTCGCGCTGCCGTGCAATCTCGGCGATGCCGCCGCGGTCGATGCGCTCGTGCCCGCCGCGGTGGAGGCGCTCGGCGGCAAGCTCGACATTCTCGTCAACAATGCCGGTGTCACGCGCGATAACCTGATCCTGCGTATGAAGGACGACGAATGGTCGGACGTCATCCGCATCAACCTCGAGGCCAATTTCCGCCTCGCGCGTGCGGCTGCGAAGCCGATGATGAAGGCGCGCTTCGGCCGCATCATCTCGATCACCAGCGTCGTCGGCGCGACGGGCAACCCGGGGCAGGCCAATTATGCGGCGTCGAAGGCGGGGGTCACCGGGATGACCAAGGCGCTGGCGCAGGAACTCGCGAGCCGCGGCATCACCGTGAACTGCGTCGCGCCGGGTTTCATCGCCACCGCGATGACCGACGATCTGCCCGACGCGCAGAAGGAAGCGCTCAACCAGCGCATCCCGGTGGGCCGGATGGGCGAGGGCAGAGACATCGCCGCCGCGGTCGTCTATCTCGCGTCGAAGGAAGCGGCCTATGTCACCGGCCAGACGTTGCATGTGAACGGCGGGATGGCCATGCTGTCCTGAGGACGATCCCTCCGGACAGAAAGACGAGTCGATGATCAAGAGCTTGATGGCGGGCGCCGCGCTGGCGCTTGCGGCGCTCCCCGGACCTGTCGCGGCACAGGAGGGCGAAAAGCTCGACTGCGTCGTCGCTTCGGTGCCGGCCGACATCAGGGATTCGATCGGCGAAGCTATGGCAGGCGGCGGCGACGAAACGTCGCGCGAAGCGCTGTTCAAGAATCTGGCGACGGTGACCGACAGCTGCGTTGCGGCGCACAGTATCGCGGTGGCGCAGAAGAGCATTTATTTCGACTATAGCCTCGCGCGCATCTCGCGCGAATGGCTGGCGGCCGACATGGCCAAGGGCAATCTGTCGACGGCGGTCGTCGACAAGGCGCTCGATTTCGGACCGGCGGGTGCGAACCCGGACCTGTCGAGCGATATGACTGAAGAGCAGATCATGAAGATCGTCCAAGCGTATATCGACGCCGGGGTCGACATCGACAAGGTCGACGGCGCGGTCTGGGAAAAGGTCGGCGCCTATGCCGCCGCGACCTCGATCTACTGGAACAAGCGCAAGCAGCTGGCGCCCTGATAGAGACGATCGGCGGGTTTAGGGCGCGATCTGCTTGAACTGAAATGCCGTTTCCACCTTATCTCGTCATCCCGGCGAAGGCCGGGATCTCGCCGCTGCGTTGGAATGCGATGGCGAGATTCCGGCCTTCGCCGGAATGACGATTCAAATATGGTCGATCGAACCTAGAAACTCGCCCGCGCAGTCAGGCGGAAATCGCGCCCCGCGAGCGGCACATAATCCTTGGTAAAGCTCGCGTGGCGGCGCGCCTCGACGTCGAAGATATTGTTCGCCGACAGGCTCAGCGTCAGATTCTTCGTGTCGGGAAGCGGGCGCCAGCTGAGCGAGGCGTTGACGAGCGTGAAGCCGTCGGTCGGCGTTTCGAACTGCGCGACGCGGGTCTGGTCGTCGGTCCATTCGACCTCGACGCGCGCATCGACGCGTTCGCCCTGCGCTTCGAGCCCGCCGAGTACGCGGAGCGGCGGGATGCGCGGGACATTGCGGTCGAGGCCGGCATTCTTGATCTTCGCGCGCGTCATGTCGGCGGTCACGTCGCCGACGATGTTGAAGCCGCCGACCTGTGCCAGCCGCGCGCTCG
Source organism: uncultured Sphingopyxis sp. (assembly GCA_966417555.1). Lineage (GTDB taxonomy): Bacteria > Pseudomonadota > Alphaproteobacteria > Sphingomonadales > Sphingomonadaceae > Sphingopyxis. The sequence continues at coordinate 3,998 of CBJKNR010000131.1, read as the reverse complement.
CCTCGGCCTCGAAGCCCCAGACGTGCGCGTCGCGCTGAAAATACTGGAAGACGGGCAGTTCATCCTCTTCGGCGCCGGTCGCGGCCGAATAGATGAAATTGTCGAACCAGTTCGAATAGCCGGTCAGGCTGAGGTTGAAGGCGTCGCTCTTGATCTTGAACGAGGCTTCGGCACCCCAGTTCGATTCGCGCTTCAGGTTCGGGTCGCCGACCTCGAAGCTCTGCGTTGCGATGTGCGGACCGTTCGACAGCAATTCCTCGGCCGAGGGCGCGCGCACCGCGCGCGAGACCGAGACACCGAACTTCGCCCCTTCGAACAGGTCATAGGTCGCGCCGAGCGCGCCCGAGAAGCTGTCAAAATTGCGCTCGAAGCCGAGCGTCTGCGCGCGCACATTCGTCTTTTCATAGCGCGCCGCGGCCTCGAGTCCGAGCGGGCCCATCGTCAGCTCCTGCAGCGTGAAGAGCGCGAACTGGTCGGTCAGGTTGCGCGGCACGAACGCCTCTTCGCCGACCGCGTTGAAATCGCGGTGGCTGTACTGCACGCCGCTCGCCCCGCGCCAGCCGCCCCGGTCGTTTTGCGCCAGCTCGACCCGGCCCTCGACGCCCTGGTTCGTGAAGACGGTGCCGACCTCTTCGCCCTCGAACTCGGTGTGCTTGTAATCGGCAAAGCCCGCGCGGATGCGCAGCTTGTCGAAGAAGCCGTCGCCCAGCTCGACTTCGCCGCGCAGGTCGGCGCGCCACTGTTTCATGCCGATGGTGACGGGGCCTTCGCCATGCTCATGGCCGCCTTCCTCTTCCTCGCCGCCATGATCATGCGCGGTGTCCGGGCGGTCGGGTACGCCGTAATTGGTGTCGAAATAGCCGACCGAAATGCCGAGCTGCCCGCCGTCGTTGATCAGCGACAGGCCGCCGCCCGCAGTCCAGGTCTCGCTCTGCGTATTGTCGATCTTGCCGCGCTTGCCCGCCTGTTCGGTGAGCTCTGCCGCTTCATCGGGATGGCCTTCTTCGACCTCATGCTCGGCAAGGTGGAGCAGGTCGCCGCGAATGCCGGGCGCATAGACGAAGCCGCCCGAACGCGTGTCGCCCGTCTTGCGCCAGCTGCCGTCGAGATGCGCGACGATCTGCGGGCTCAATGCGACGTCGATCGAACTGCCGATGTTCCGGTCGTTCGCCGCGGTCGCATAGCCGCCGATCGCGTCGATATGGACATGGTCGGCGGGAACCTTGCGCGGAATCCGGCGGTCGAACAGGTTGACCGCGCCGCCGATCGCCTGGCTGCCGAACAGCAGCACCGCGGGCCCACGCAGGATTTCGACGCGCTCGACCGTCAGCGGGTCGATCGTCACGGCGTGATCAGCGGAGGTGTTCGACGCGTCGATCGATCCGATGCCGTCGGTCAGGACCTTGACGCGCTCGCCCGAAAAGCCGCGAAGGACGGGGCGCGACGCGCCGGGGGAGAAGCTCGTTGCCGACACGCCCGGTTGCCGCGTGAGCGTGTCGCCGATCTGGCCGCGGATGTCGCGCGCCAGCTCGTCGCCCTCGAGCACCGAGACATTGCCGAGGATGTCGAGGCTGCGGACATAGGGCGCGGTGACGACGATCGGGTCACCGGTGTGCACATCGTCGTCGCTGCCGCCGGTCGCGCGGTCCTGCGCGAAGGCGGGGGCGGCGAGGAAGAGGGCAAGGGAGAAACCGGCAGTGCAAAGCAAACGCATGTGGGGAGAGTCCTGTTGTTGTGGCGACCTGTCGGAGTATTCCAGTAATGATATACTGTCACAATAACAACCCCCGACACCCGCGAGACCTGTCGTTCGTCGGGTCCCGATGCCCGTTGGTCGACAAAGGCCGAACATCGCGGGGGCAAGCGAAGCTGTCTTGCGGGGCCGCGGGTGCCGCCCTAGATCATGGGCATGACCATTGCTGCAAACAGCCTCGACCTCATCGGCAACACCCCGCTGGTGCTGCCGAAAGGCCCGAGCGAAGCCACCGGCTGCGAAATCTTGGGCAAGTGCGAATATGCCAACCCCGGCGGTTCGGTGAAGGACCGCGCCGCGCTCTATATCGTCCGCGATGCCGAAGCGAACGGCAGCCTGCGCCCCGGCGGCACGATCGTCGAGGGGACGGCGGGCAACACCGGCATCGGCCTCGCGCTCGTCGGCAACGCGCTCGGTTACAAGACGATTATTGTCATGCCCGACAACCAGAGCGCCGAGAAGATGGCGACGATCCGTGCCTTGGGCGCCGAGCTGGTACTGGTTCCGCCAGCGCCCTTCGCCAACCCCGGCCATTTCGTCCACACCTCGCGCCGCATCGCCGAGGAAACCGACAATGCGATCTGGGCGAACCAGTTCGACAATATCGCCAACCGCAAATCGCATATCTTCGGCACCGCCGAGGAAATCTGGGAACAGATGGACGGCCGCATCGACGGCTTCACCTGCGCCGCCGGCACTGGCGGCACGATTGCGGGAACGGGGCTCGGGCTGAAGGCGAAAAATGCCGATGTCGTCATCGCGCTCACCGATCCGCACGGCGCGGGACTCTATAATTATTATCAGTGTGGCGAGCTGAAGCCGGAGGGGTCGAGCGTCGCCGAGGGGATTGGGCAGAACCGCATCACCGCCAACCTCGAGGGCGCGCCGATCGATACGCAATTCCGCATCTCCGACGCCGAAGGGCTCGCGGTGGTCCGCCGCCTGCTCGACGAGGAGGGGCTGTGCCTCGGTCTCTCGTCGGGGATCAACGTCGCCGGCGCGATGGCGCTCGCGCGACAACTTGGCCCCGGCAAGCGGATTGCAACCATCCTCTGCGACAGCGGGTTCCGCTATCTGTCGACGCTCTACAACCCCGAATGGCTGGCGAGCAAAGGACTGGAGGCAGCAGCATGAGCGTGCGGATCGACATCCCTTCGGCAACCAAGGCGCAGCCCGCGCCGCCGCCGCCTCCGGCGGCGCCGGTCAACGACACGATGCGCCGCCTGCAGATCGGCATCGCCGGCGTGCTCACCTTGTTGCTGCTCGTGGGCATGGCGGGGCTGATCGGCGAGCGCGCCCGCGAGCGCGCGGCGGCCGACGCCGCGGCCGTCGCCGAGGTGAAGATGCCGGGTGAGCAGCCGGCCGGCGGCGCGCCGCTCGAAGAGCTCGGTGTCCAGCCGGTGTCGCCCTCGTCGAAGGATGAAAATGCCGCGACCGAGGCGAAGGTCCCGCAGGCGTTGCCGCAGGCTTCGTCGGTCCCCGACCTCGAACCCGATCCCGCCCTCCAGCGCGCGCGCCAGTCGCAACAGTGATCGCGGCCCCGCGCGGCCCCTTGCTGCGCGCTTTCACCATTGCCGTCGCGATCGTCGCCTTGGCATGGGCCGCAGGCGGACAGGCGCTGCTCGGCCGCATCGACCCGGCGCTCGCCGTGCCGCTGCTCGTGCCGCCCATGCTGCTTCTCGCCTGGTGGCGGCGCGGCGAAGCTGCGCGTGTCAGGCGGCATGCGGTCGTCTTTACGCTCTTGCTGCTTGCCGCCCTGCAGGCGTCGCTTGGCCTGCTTTTCGCCGGAGCGGCCGGGGCGGCGCAGATCCTGCTCGTGACGCTCGCGGGCGCCGCCGCGGCGCTCGCCGCCGATGCGCTTGCGCAATGGCGTCCGCGCCGCAGGGCGCTGCCGTGGCTCGCCGCGCTGTTGCTCGTCGTCGGCTGGTTCGGGGGAGGGCATATGCTGCTCGCTGCATTGTATCGCCCGGCCGCGGCATCGGTTGCGGCGCCCGCCGCGACGATGCTCACCGGCCTGCCGCTGCGCTGGTCGGGCGGCGGCATCGCGGCGATGATCGCGGAAGGCACGAACGACGACCCCGCGCTCGCGCGGCTGACCGCGGCGGGCCCGGTGTCGCTCGTCGACAGCCTCGCCGATCATGTTCCGCCGCCGGGAGGCGCCCTGCTGGTCGCGCATCCGCGCGCGCTTGCGCCGCAGTAGTTGTTCGCGATCGACGCCTTCGTGCGCGGCGGCGGCCGCGCCGTC
>CBJKNR010000130.1:0-8922 GCA_966417555.1 uncultured Sphingopyxis sp. | reverse complement strand
AAGAGCGCGAGCGCGGCGCGGTCGAAGATCAGCAGCAGGACGATCAGCACGCCGGTCATCGCGAGGTTGATCATGATGCCGCTGTTCGTCACCGAGGCGACGCGGTCCCAGCGGTTCGCGCCGATATTCTGCGCCGCCATCGAGCTGACCGCGGCGCCGACCGCGAGCGCGGGCATCTGGATATAGTTCCAGAGCTGCAATGTCGCGCCATAGGCGGCGGCGGTGACGAGCCCCTCGCGGTTGACGAGGCCGACCATGACGAGCCCGGCGCCCGAGATAACGAGCATCTGCGCGCCCATCGGCAGGCCGCGGCCGATGATGAAGCGCAGTTCTGCGGCGCTGGGCAGGAGATAGGCGAGTTCGCGGCCGCGGAGGCGCCGCACATGATCTTTCGCGTAAAACCATATGAGCATCGCGGCGAGGCTGATCGTCCCGGCGATTGCGGTCGCGAGCGCGCTGCCCGTGATGCCGAGCCGCGAAAAGGGGCCGAGGCCGAGGATCAGCACGGGGTTGAGCACGATGTCGAGCCCGACCGACAGGATCATGAAGCGCAGCGGTGTCACAGCATCGCCGGCGCCGCGCGAGGCCATCATCAGCGTGACCATCAACATGCTCGCGGGAATCGCGATGAAGGTCACGCGGAGATAATCATGGGCGAGGGCGAAGGCTTCGGGCGGGGTTTCGAGCAGCCGCAGGATCGCGTCCGACGCGAACCAGCCGACGAGTGCGATGACGAGCGAGAAGATGAGCGCGAGCCCGATCACGCCGCCGGTCGCGCGGCGCGCGGCATCGATGTCGCCGCGGCCGATCGACTGGCCGATCAGCACCGTGGCGGCCATGCCGAAGCCGAAGAAGGCGCCGAACATCAGGAACATGATGATGTTCGCATTGGCGGTCGCGGCCAGCGCGCCTTCGCCGAGGAATTGCCCGACCCAGATCGAGTTCACTGACCCCGAGAGCGTCTGGAGGATGTTCGATGCGAGCGTCGGCAGCGCGAAGAGAATCAGCGTTTTGGTGATCGGTCCCTGCGTCAGATCCATCCGCCCGCCGCCGCGCGCGGTCTGGCGCGGCGGGACCGGACTGGCGGCCGGGTCGGCGGCCGCCGCGACCGGCGTGGGCGTGACGGGGGCTTCGCCGTCGGTCATGAACGATCCTCCCCGCTCGCGGGGAGGGGGACCACCCGCAGGGTGGTGGAGGGGGTTCGCGTGATCGAGCGAGTTCGCGTCAGGACGCCACCCCCCTCCGTCAGCCGTTCCGGCTGCCACCTCCCCGCAAGCGGGGAGGATTTTAGAGTAGCGCTCACCCCAGGCGGGCCAGTGCGGCGGCGAGGCGGTCGGCTTCGGCTTCCTTCGCGGCGTGGTCGGCGCGCGCCTTTTCGACCGCTTCGGGCTTGGCGCGCTCGACGAACGACGGATTGTTCAAACGGCCGGCGAGGCCGTCGCGTTCCTTCGCCGCGGCGGCGAGCGCCTTGGTCAGCCGGTCGCGTTCGGCGGCGATGTCGATCACGCCTTCGAGCGGGACGGTGATCGTCTCGCCCTCGACGACGAGCTGCGCCGAGGCGCCCGCGGGGGCGGGGTCGAAGCTGATCGCTTCGAGCCGCGCAAGGCGGTCAAGCTGCGCCGCGAGCTTGTCGGTGCGGCCTTTCAGCGACGCCGGGAAATGCGCGGTCAGGCGGGCGCCGGGCGGCAGGCCCAGCTCGGCCTTGGCGGTGCGCAGTTCGCTGACGAGCCTGATCAGCCAGTCGATGTCGGCGCTGGCTTCGGTGTCGCGTGTCGCGCTCGGCGCGGGCCATTTCGCGGTGATGAGTGGATAGTCGGCGCGGTCGCCGAGGCCCGTCCACAGCTCTTCGGTGATGAAGGGCATGAAGGGGTGGAGCATGACGAGGATCTGGTCGAGCACCCAGCCGGCGACGGCTTTGGTCTCGTCGTCGATCGCGCCCTTGATCAGTTCGAGATACCAGTCGCAGAAACGGTCCCACGCGAAGCTGTAGATCGCATTCGCGGCCTCGTCGAAGCGATAGGCGGCGAAGGCGGTTTCCATCGCCGCGACGGTCGCGGCGACCTCGCCGATGATCCAGCGGTTGACCGGCAGGCTCGCGGGCGGCGCATCGAGGCTGGTCGAGGCCGAAATGCCGTTGGCTTCACAGAAACGCGCGGCGTTCCAGAGCTTGGTCGCGAAGTTGCGATAGCCCGCGAGGCGCGCATCATCCATCTTGATGTCGCGGCCCTGGCTTTCCATTGCGCTCATGAAGAAGCGCAGCGCGTCGGCGCCGTACTGGTCGATCAGCCCGAGCGGGTCGACCACATTGCCCTTCGACTTCGACATCTTCGCGCCGTCGGGCGCGCGGACGAGGCCGTGGAGATAGAGCGTCTTCCACGGCACGTCGTCCATGAACTCCATTCCCTGCATCGCCATGCGCGCATCCCAGAAGAAGAGGATGTCGAAGCCCGAGATGAGGACGTCGTTGGGGTAGTGGCGCTTGAGCAGTTGGGTATTCTCGGGCCAGCCGAGCGTGGCGAAGGGCCAGAGGGCTGAGGAGAACCATGTGTCGAGGACGTCCTCGTCGCGGGTGAGGGCGACGCCTGCGCCTGCTTCGGCCTGCGCCTCTTCCTCGGTTTCGGCGACGAAGATGCGGCCGTCTTCGGCATACCAAGCCGGAATCCGGTGTCCCCACCAGAGCTGGCGCGAGACGCACCACGGCTGGATATTCTCCATCCAGTTGAAGAAGGTCTTTTCCCACGTCCTGGGGACGATGTTGATGCGGCCGTCGCGGACCGCCTGCATCGGCGGCTGCGCCAGTGTTTCGGCGTCGACATACCATTGGTCGGTCAGCCAGGGCTCGATCACGACGCCGCCGCGGTCGCCGAAGGGCGTCTGGATCGTGCGCGGCTCGGCGTCGTGCTCGCCGCCGTCCTTGTCGGTGTGCGGGATGAGGAAGCCGAGTTCCTTCATTCGCGTGACGACGAGTTCGCGTGCGCCGTCCTTGCCGTCGCGCCTGAAGCGGTGGAGGCCGAGATATTCGTCGGGGATCAGCCCGTCGGCGGTCTGGATGACGTTGGCGTCGCCGTCGAGCATGTTGAGCATCTCGGCCGGCTTGAACCCCGCGCGCTTGCCGACGTCGAAGTCGTTGAAATCGTGGCCGGGCGTGATCTTCACCGCGCCCGAGCCGAGTTCGGGATCGGCGTGTTCGTCGGCGACCACCTTGAAGCGGCGGCCGGTGATGGGCTGGAGGATGTCCTTGCCGATCACGCTCTTGTAGCGCGGATCGTCGGGGTGCACCGCGACCGCCATGTCAGCGAGCATCGTTTCGGGGCGTGTCGTTGCGACCACGATGTGGTCGCGCCCGTCGTCGAGCGTCACACCGTCGGCGAGCGGGTATCTGAAGTGCCAGAAGCCGCCCTGCACCTCATGCGTTTCGACCTCGAGGTCCGAAATCGCGGTCCTGAGCTTCGGGTCCCAGTTCACGAGCCTTTTGTCGCGGTAGATCAGACCCTTTTTGTGCAGGTCGACGAACACCTTGACCACCGCGCGTGTGAAATGCGGGTCCATCGTGAACTGCTCGCGGCTCCAGTCCATCGAGCAGCCGAGGCGGCGGAGCTGGCCGGTGATCTGGCCGCCGCTCTCCGCCTTCCACTGCCACACCTTGTCGATGAAGTCCTCGCGGCTGTAATTGGTGCGCTTGTCCTGCCGCTCTTCCATCTGGCGCTCGACGACCATCTGCGTCGCGATGCCGGCATGGTCCATGCCGACGACCCACAGCGCATCCTTGCCGCGCAGCCGCTCGTAACGGACCAGCACGTCCTGCAGCGTGTTGTCGAGCGCATGGCCGATGTGCAGCGCGCCGGTGACGTTCGGCGGCGGGTTGACGATCGTGAAGGGTGTCGCGTCGGGACGCAAGGGGCGAAACAGCCCGCGGCTTTCCCATTCATGGGCCCATTTCGCCTCGATAGCGGCGGGATCGAAGGTTTTTTCCATCGGCATAGCCGGGCGCCTTTGCCAGCCGGGGGGCGAGGCGGCAAGGGGGATCGGTCCAACTCAGCCTGTCCGCATCGCGGATAACCCAATTTGAAAAGCCGTGTGCTCCCGCGAAGGCGGGAGCCCATCTCCGGTTGGTGCTATTTTGAACCGGCAGGAGATGGGTCCCCGCTTTCGCGGGGACACGATAGAGTATCGCTGCAAGCGATCTTATTTCTTCAGATGCTCACCCAGCCAGTTGAACACCGTCTGGTGCCACTGGACGCTGTTCGCGCCTTTCAGCACCCAATGATTCTCGTCGGGGAAGACCAGCAGCTGCGACGGTACGCCGCGGCGCTGCAGCGCGGTGAAGGCGGCGAGGCCCTGGCTGTAGGGGATGCGGAAATCCTTTTCGCCGGTGATCACCAGCATCGGGGTCTTCCACTTTGTGACATGGTTGACCGGGTTCCACTTTTCGGGGTCGGTGCGTTCCCACCAGGGGCCGCCATGATCCCATTCGTCGAACCACAATTCCTCGGTCTCGAACGCCATCGCGCGCAGGTCGAAGACACCGTCGTGCTGGACGAGGCATTTGAAGCCGTCGGTCCACTGGCCCGCGATCCAGTTCATCATATAGCCGCCATAGGAGGCGCCGAGTGCGCAGGCGTTATTGATGTCGAGCTGCGCATCCTGCTGCCCCGCGGCGGCGAGGCCGAGCTTCAGATCCTCGAGCGGCTTGCCGCCCCAATCCTTGTTGATGCTGTCGGTGAAGGCCTGTCCGTAACCGGTCGAACCGTGGAAATCGACGGTGACGACGCCATAACCCTGCTGCGCGAAGAGGCGCGGGTTCCAGCGGGTCGACCAGCTGTTGCCGAAGCTGCCCTGCGGCCCGCCATGGACGATGAAAGCGACCGGCAGCTTCTGCACCGGGCTGACAGGCTTCAGGATCATGCCCCACACCTTGTCGCCGTTCGCGCCCGCGAACTGGATGCGGTCGAGTTCGACCGGATCGAATTCGGCGAGCGTCGCGGCGTTGACCGCGGTGATCTGTTTCACCTTGCCCTTGGCATCGCGGACGAAAAGGTCGGTCGGCGCTAGCGCGCTGTTGCGCGAATAGAGCAAGGCGCCGCCGGGAAGCGGCGTGACGTCGCCGATATTGCCCTCAAAGGCTTCGGCCGTTGCCTTCAGCTTCTCGACCTTGCCCGTCGCGGCATCGACGCGGAAGACGGGATGTTCGAGCGTGTCCTGCGCGGTGACATAGAGCGACTTGCCGTCGGGCGCCCAGGCGATCGAGGCGACCGAGCGGTCCCACGCGTCGGTGAGCTTTTTCGTTTCGCCGCTTGCGAGGTCGCGGAGCATCAGCACTTGCCGGTCGGCCTCATAGCCCGGCCGCGCCATCGCGGCATAGGCGAGCCATTTGCCGTCGGGGGAGGGCGCCGGAAGGGTGTCGGTCGCCTGATTGTTCTCGGTCAGATTGACCGGCATCATCCGGCTGTCGACGAGCCAGCTGTAGATATCGAGATTGGTCGACATCGGCTCATTCCGGTCGGCCTTGCGTAGCGTGAAAAAGACGGTGCGGCTGTCGGCGCCCCATGCGAGTTCCTCACCGCCGCCGAAGGGTTTGGAGGGGGTGTCGCCGATCAGCCCGGCGTCGGCCGGGCGCGCGGCGGTCGCCTTGCCGTCCGCGAGGTTGAAGATGAACGGACGGCTATAGGTGCCGGGGGTTTCCCAATGGTCCCAATGGCGAACGAAGCCGGCGCCATCCTTGTAGAGCCGGCCGGTACCGGGGCCCGGAAGCGCGCCCTTGTCCTTGGCGTCGCAGCCGAAATCGGTGCATTCCTTCGCAATATCGCCCCATGCGAGCAGTTTCGTCGCGTCGGGCGAGATTTTGAAGCCGGCCACGTCGGCTTTGGTATCGGTGACCTGCGTCGCCGCGCCGCCCGTTTTCGGATCGATGCGCCAGACCTGATCCTTGCCCGACGCGTCCGAGAGGAAATAGAGGAAGCCGTCCTTGTCGAAGGCGGGCGAGGTTTCATTCTTGCCCGCGGCGTCGGCAATCGCGACGGGTTTCGCATCCTTCGCATTGCGGTCGACGAGCCAGAGGCCGGTCGAACGCTTGTAGGTCCCCGTTTCGGTCTCGGTCATCTGGAAGACGACCCAGCGCCCGTCGGGCGATGCGGTCGGTGCGGCGACGCGCTTCAGGGTCGCAAGGTCGACCTCGGTCATCGGGCGGGCCGTGGCGGGGGAGGAAAGGGCGGCGGTGAGCGCGATCGCGCTGGTGAGGAGCATGTTACGCATGGCGGGGGTTTAACGCCGCGACGAGCCGGTTCAAGGGGCTAGCAGCAAATCCAGCTTCGCGCCGCCCAATCAAACTTCGCTGGATTGGCCGGCCGCGATCGTCCATCGGCGCGATCCGAAGGAGAATCGCGTGTTCCGGGCGCTGTCGAAAACCACCACCCGTCTGTTCGTGCCGCTGCTGGCGGGTGCGAGCCTGCGCGACCGGGCGATCGGCAGCGTCGGCGCGCTGATCGGGATCGCAGTCGTCGGTGCCGTTTGCGTGCTATTCTTTCCCGCTGCGACGCCGTGGATCGTCGCACCGATCGGCGCCTCGGCGGTGCTGCTGTTCGCCGTGCCCGCGAGCCCGCTCGCACAGCCCTGGCCAATCGTCGGTGGCAATGTCATTTCGGCGGCGTTCGGCGTTGCAGCCGCGGGACTGGTGCCCGAGCCGGCGCTGGCGGCGGCGCTGGCGGTGGGCGGTGCGATCCTGATCATGTCGCTGCTTCGCTGCCTCCACCCGCCCGGCGGTGCGGCGGCGCTGAGCGCGGTGATCGGAGGGCACACACTCGCATCGGGACATGCCGCACATTTGCTGATCCCCGTGGCCGTCAATTCGCTGATCCTCGTCGCGGCGGGGTGGGTCTTTCACCGTTATTCGGGGCACAGCTATCCGCACCGCGCGGCGCCGGTCGAGGGCAAGCCCGCGGTTGTGGCGGCGCCGGCGGGTTTGCTGATGGACGACATCGATGCCGCGCTCGACGATCTCGGCGAGACGTTCGACATCGGCCGCGAGGATCTGGCGCTGCTTCTCGCGCGCGCGGAGATCCATGCCGCATCGCGAATTGGCCGGGCGCAGCTCGATGCGGTCAGAAAAATTCGCGGCAAGAAGGCGGTGCGCGAGGTTGAGCATTCCTGACGTCGTTATTCCGGACTTGATCCGAGGTACATCCTTTCGACGTCGCGCGAATGGACCCCGGATCAAGTCGGCGGTTGTCCCGTTCGCAATGATGGAGTGAGGGGCGTCTACGGATGCCCAGGCGATAATCGCCGATCAAGTCCGGGGTGACGATAGAGTTTTGAGCCCCGCCGTCAGCGTATCAGCACGCCGCCTTTCATCACATGGTCGATCTGTTCGAGCACGCCGATGTCGGCGAGCGGGTCGGCCTTTACCGCGACGAAATCGGCATGGCGGCCGGGGACAATCGCGCCGACGTCGCTGCGCCCCATTTCCTCGGCCGCGCGGCCGGTCGCCGACTGGATCGCCTGCATCGGCGTCATCCCGTATTTGACCATGTTACGGAACTGCCGCGCGTTGAGCCCGTGCGGATAGACGCCGGCGTCGGTCGCATAGCCGATGTTGACGCCGAGTTCGACCGCGCGGCGGAAGGCGGCGCGCTGTGCGTCGGTCGTCTCGCGGTTCTTGCGCAGATATTCCTCGGGCCAGCCCTCCTTCGTGCCGACCTCGTCGATCCAGGTGCCGTTATAGATATCCATCGCGAGCCAGGTGCCGTGCTTTTTCGCTAGTTGCAGCGCCGCCTCGTCGGCGAGGCTGGCGTGTTCGATGCTGTCGACCCCGGCGAGTATCGCGTTCCGGATGCCGATCGCACCGTGCGCGTGTGCGGTGACCCTCTTGCCGCGCGCATGCGCGACCTTGACGATCGCGCGGAGCTGTTCGGGCGTCAGCTCGGGGGCGCCGGGTTCAGTGCCGATCGCGAGCACCGCGCCGGTCGCGATCGTCTTGATGAAGTCGGCGCCATGGTCGAGCAGCCAGGCCGTCTTTGCGGCCGCTTCCTCGGGCGTCGCGGCGACGCCGAGGCGCATGTCGGTCGGCAATTGTTCGTTCGGAACGACGCCGTTGAGTTCGCCGCCGCCTTTCGGGATGGTGAGATAGGCGCCCGCGACCCACATGCGCGGGCCCGGCACGTCGCCGCGGTCGATCGCGTTCCGCAGCGCGACATCGGTGAGGCCGCGATAGGTGCCGACGTCGCGGACGCTGGTGAAACCCGCGTCGAGCGTCACGCGCGCGTTGCGCGCGCCGACGAGCGCGGTTTCGGCGGGCGAGGCCTTCATCGGCGCGGCGAGATCGGCGCTCTGGCCCAGGTCGGCGAGGTGCGTGTGGAGATCGATCAGGCCGGGGAGGACGGTGAAGGCGGACCAGTCGATGGTGGTCACGCCATCGGGCGCCCTGCCGCACGGCCCGACCGCCTCGATGCGTTCGGCGTCGACCGTGATGCACTGACCGGTGCGGACGTCGTTCGACACGCCGTCGATCAGTCGCCCCGCCTTGATGTACAGCGTTTCGGCCGACGCCGGCGATGCCGCCACGAGGGATGCCGCGAGCGCGGCGATCAGATGGCGGTGTCGAAGGCGTCGCACTGGCGCGGATCCCCCGACTGCAGGCCGCGACGCAGCCAGGTCATGCGCTGCTCGCTCGTCCCGTGGGTGAAGCTTTCGGGGACGGGGCGCTGACCCGCCGAGCGCATCAGCGTATCGTCGCCGATCGCATTGGCGGCGCGCATCGCTTCCTCCATGTCGCCCGGCTCCATCACCGGCTGGCCGGCGCTGTTCCTGGCGCGCGCGGCCCAGACACCGGCGTAGCAATCGGCCTGCAGTTCCATGCGGACCTGCAGCGCATTGCCTTCGGCCTGCGAGCTACGGCCCTGCGCGCGGCGAACCTGATCCGAAATGCCG
>CBJKNR010000129.1:0-8945 GCA_966417555.1 uncultured Sphingopyxis sp. | reverse complement strand
ATGTCGTCGATCACCGCGCGCGGGATCGCGACTTCGGTGAGCAGGAAGCCGAGCGCATCGAACGCCATGTCGCCCGTGGGCTCGCCGGCGAAGGCCTTGCCGGTTTGCGCGCGGATATAGGCGACCGCGGCGAGCGGGTCGTGGTCCGGCTTCATCGCGCCGCCATGATCCTGCCCGTCGGTCAGGTCGTCGGCGGCGCGGCACCAGGCGTAGAGCAGCCAGACGCGTTCGCGCGTCTGGCGGTCGAAGAGCCGGCTCGCGAGCGCGAAACTTTTCGACCCGCGCGCGATGCTGTCGTGCGCGAAACCGTGGAGGGCATGTGCGTCATAGGCCCCCTCCGCGATCATCAGAGATTTTCGGCCTTCATCGCAAAAATCGTCTGGTGCGGCTCGTAATTCGCCATCTTGTCGAGCAGCTCGTCGAGCCCAGCGTCGACGATCATGATCCCGGCGTGCGCGGGGCGGATGAAGCCGACCTCGACCATCCGGCGGTTGAAGGCGATGAGGTCGTTGTAGAAGCCCGCGGCGTTGAGAAGGCCGACCGGTTTGCTGTGATAGCCGAGCTGCGCCCAGCTGATCGCTTCCCACAGCTCGTCCATCGTCCCGACCCCGCCGGGGATGGTGAGGAAGCCGTCGGAGAGGTCGGTGAACATCTTCTTGCGTTCGTGCATCCCCGAAACGACGTGGAGCTCGGTGACGCCGCGGTGCGCGACCTCGGCGCCGACGAGCGCTTCGGGAATGATGCCGACGACTTCGCCGCCGGCTTCGAGCGCGCTGTCGGCGACCGCGCCCATCAGCCCGAGCCGGCCACCGCCGTAGACGACGCCGATCCCGCGCTCGGCGAGCGTGCGGCCGACGTGGCGCGCGGTTTCGATATAGATCGGATCTTCAGGGGTCGCGGACCCGCAATAGACGGCAAGGCGTTTCATTTCTTCACTCTATTCCTGTTCGTCACCCCCGCGAAGGCGGGGGTCCAGCTGGATTCCCGCCTTCGCGGGAATGACGGGAAAGTAAAGGGCTAGTGGCTTTCCAGCATCAGCGTCGCCGTCGCCTTTGCGCTTCCAACCACGCCCGGAATCCCCGCGCCCGGATGCGTCCCCGCGCCGACGAAGTAAAGATTGGAAATGACGTCATCGCGGTTGTGGGCGCGGAAATATGCGCTCTGACGCAGCAGCGGTTCGAGGCTGAACGCGCTGCCGAGATGCGCCGCGAGGTCGCGGCCGAAATCGGCGGGGGTATAGTGGAAGCGCGTGACGATATTGGCGCGAAGGCCGGGCGCGACGCGGCGCTCGACCTCTTCGAGGATGGCGTCGGCGAAACGCGCGCCGAACTCGCCGTCCCAGTCGGCCTTTGCCTTGCCGAGATGCGCGACGGGGGCGAGCGCGTAGAATGCCGAGTGGCCCGGCGGCGCCATCGCGGGATCGGTGACGCTGGGATGGTGGAGGTAGAGCGCGAAGTCGCCGGGCACCGTGCCGCCGTAGATGTCGTCGAGCAGCCCCTTGTAGCGCGGGCCGAACAGGATGCTGTGGTGCGCTATCCCGGGATAGTCGCCCTTCACCCCGAAATGGAGGACGAAGAGCGAGGGCGACCAGCGTTTGCGCGACAGGCTCTTCGCGACCTTCGCACCGCGCCTATGATCCAGCAGATCCCTGTAGCTGTGCATCAGATCGGCGTTGGTCGCGATCATGTCGGCGTCGGCGTGCCAGCCGCTGGCCGTAGTGACTCCGGTCACGCGGTCGCCCGCGGTCTCGATCTTTGCCACCGGATCGCCCAGCCGCAGCGTGCCGCCGAGCCGCTCGAACAGCCGCACCATAGCCGACACCAGCGCGTTGGTGCCGCCGCGCGCGAACCAGACGCCGCCCTGCTTCTCGATCGTGTGGATGAGCGCATAGATGGCGCTCGTCGTCATCGGATTGCCGCCGACGAGCAGCGTGTGGAACGACAGCGCCTGCCGCAGCCGTTCGTCTTCCACATGGGAGGCGACGACCGAGTAGACGCTGCGCCACGCGCTATATTTCATCAGCGCGGGCGCGGCGCGGATCATCGAGGCGAAGTCGAGGAAAGCGACCGCGCCGAGCTTGACATAGCCCTGTTCGTAAACGCCGCGCGAATATTCGAGGAAGCGCTCGTAGCCCGCGACGTCGGCGGGGTTCAGCCTTGCGATTTCGGCGCGCAGCGCGGCCTCGTCGTTCGAATAGTCGAAGCTGGTGCCGTCGGGCCAGTTCAGGCGGTAGAAGGGCGCGACGGGGACGAGATCGACGTCCTGCGCCATATCCTGCCCGCTGAGCGCCCATAGCTCTTCGAGGCACGGCGGATCGGTAACGACGGTCGGCCCGGCGTCGAAGGTGAAGCCCTCCCTCGTCCAGTTATAGGCGCGCCCGCCCGGCTTGTCGCGTGCCTCGACCACCGTCGTCGCAACCCCCGCCGACTGGAGCCGGATCGCGAGCGCGAGACCCCCGAACCCCGCGCCGACGGCGATGGCGCGGCGGTTCATCGCCAGTCGCGCTTCGCCAGCGCCGCCAGCGCGCGTCCGACCGGCACCGGCGGCTTGCCGACGAGAAGGCGCAGCCTGTCCGCCATCGTCGAGCGTCCTGCATAGAAGCGTGCGATCAGCCCGGCGGGCAGGCGATAGAAACGCTCGAAGACGCGATGGCGCGCGCGCGGGTCGGCGGCGCGGAACAGCATCGCGCCCAGCATGCGATAGTAACGCTGGCGCCGCCACGCCGCCGCGGCGCGGTCGCGCAGAACGGCGGGCAGGTCGGCGCGGTCGGCGAGCGCGGGCAGCGCCGATGCGGTGCGCACGGCATCGGGCAGCGAATAGCCGGTCGTCGCGTGGAACAGGCCCGCGCGCACGCCGATCCGCGCGGTGCGGTCGGAGGCGGGCCACAGCCGGTCGAAATCGCCCGCGACCACGACGGGCAGCACGCCGCTTTCCTCGCGCGTCGTCGCGGTGACCTCCCAGCCCTGCGCCGCGGCATAGGCCGCGATCTGCCCGCGCACGGCGCCGGCGTCGAGATCGGCGTCGTCGCTGTAATATGTGTCCTCGACGAACAGCGTATCGGCGTCGAACGGAAGCAGATAGACGAAGCGATAGCCGTCCAGCTGTTCGACCGTCGCGTCCATCACGACGGGGTGCTCGATGCCATGCCCGCCCCTTATCGTCAGCGCCTGCCCGACGAACTTTTGCCAGCCGCAGTCGAGACCCGGAAATTTGCCCGCGCCGCGCGCGTCGATGACATGCTTCGCCGACAGCCGCCCGCCGCGAGCGAGGAGCAGATGGTCGGGCGCGACATGCTTCGCCCTGTCGGCGATGATGTGCCCCTCGGGCAGCGCCGCCGCAACCGCTTCGGCAAGCGCCTCGCCGGTGATGCTCTTGTACCCCATGCGCAGCCTGCGCGCATACGATGGAAAGCGGACGGCGTAGCGCGGCCAGTGATGACGGACGAGCGGCGCGACGAGCCAGCGGTCCTTCTTCGCGATGTCGCTGTCGAAAAAGGACCAGATATGGTTGCCGCCGATCGGCCCCGGCTCGATCAGCCGCACGTCGAGATCGGGCCGCCGCGCGGCAAAGGCAAGCGCCGCGAGCCCGCCGGCGAGCCCGCCGCCGACGATCGCGATGTCGCATTTGTCGATGCTCTGCCCCGCCATGCCCCTGCCTTAGCCATGGCAAGGCGCGCGCGCAAAGCCATTGCAACGCGGCGGCGAGCGGCTAGCCTTGCGTCATGACCGGCTCGGCGATCTTCCTGTCCGCGCTCGCGATGACCGCGATCGTCGGCATCCGCTATCTGATCACGAGCGGCGTTTTCGCCTTCGCAACGCGGATCCGGCACCCCGGCCTCTATCGCGGGCTCGAACCGCAGATGGGGCGCGAGATCGGCTGGAGCCTCGCGAGCGCCGCCATTTACGGAGTCCCGGCGGGCGTCGTCGCGTGGGGCTGGCAGGCGCATGGCTGGACGCGCATTTACACCGAAATCGACGCTTTTCCGCTCTGGTACCTGCCCGTGAGCCTCTTCACCTATCTCATCCTGCACGACACATGGTTTTACTGGACGCATCGCTGGATGCACCGGCCGAAGCTGTTCCGCCTCGCGCATAGCGTCCATCACGACAGCCGACCGCCGACCGCGTGGGCGGCGATGAGTTTCCATCCGCTGGAGGCGATCACCGGCGCCATCGTCGTCCCCGCGCTGGTCTTCCTGATCCCGATCCACGTCGCCGTTCTCGGGCTGGTGCTCGCGATCATGACCGTGATGGGGGTGGGCAATCACATGGGGTGGGAGATGTTCCCGCGCGCGCTCGTCCATGGACCCGCGGGGCGATGGCTGATAACCGCGACGCATCATCAGGCGCATCACGCCGCCTACCGGGGGAATTATGGGCTCTATTTCCGCTTCTGGGACAAGGCGTGCGGCACGGATATCGGGCTGGGCAGTTTTGATGCCGCTCACCGTCGCAGCCGCCGCGCCGCCGCCGACCGTTGAGGTCAGCGTCACCGGGCTGCGCAGCGCAAAGGGGCAGGTGCTGGTGTGCCTGACCACCAATCCCAAAGCCTTTCCCGATTGCAGCAACGACAAGGCGTCGGTGCGGATGGCGGTGAAGGCGGCCGACGCGGGCGATTTCGCGGTCCATGCGCCCGCGGCGGGCACCTATGCGATCGCGGTAGTGCATGACGAGAACAGCAACAACAAGCTGGACACGGCGATCTTCCTGCCGAAGGAAGGTTTCGGCTTTTCGCGCAACCCAGCGATCGCCATCGGACCGCCGAGTTTCAAGTCGGCGAGCTTTGCGGTCGCGGGCGACATGCGCCAGTCGATCCGCATGAAATATATGCTCTAGTGGGCGCCGCGACGGACGGCTAAGAGAGCGCGCGTGACCGCGACCCTCCCCCGCATCGCCGCTTTCGCCGACCGCTGGCCGAAGCTTGTCGCCCTGCTGCTCGGCGCCGTCTCGGCAACCGGTTTCGCGCCGCTCCACCTCTGGCCGCTGACCCTGCTCGCGCTCGCGGGCTGGATGGCGCTCGTCGCGCGCAGTCCCAAAGGTTCGCGCGCCCTTGGCATCGGCTGGGCGTTCGGCGTCGGTCATTTCGTCGCCGGGCTGAACTGGATCGCGACCGCCTTCACCTATCAGGCGGCGATGCCCGCATGGCTCGGCTGGATCGCGGTCGTGCTGCTGGCGCTCTATCTTGCGGTTTATCCTGCGCTCGCGGCGTGGGGGGCGTGGACGGTGCGGTTACTGGCCGGGCCGGCCAATCCGCTGCGGCGAAGCAATGGCCGCGAATCGGTGCTGCCCTTTGCGAAGATGACTTCATCCTATGTGCTGAGCTTCGTGGCGCTGTGGACGCTGACCGAATGGCTGCGCGCATGGGTGTTCACCGGCTTTGCGTGGAATCCACTCGCGGCGATCACGGTATCGGGCAATTTCGCCGGTGCGTTCGGGCAGGGGCTGTTGGAGTTTCTTGGCACCTATGGCGTCAGCGGTATGGTCATAATATGGTCGGGCCTCACCGCGTCGGGAATCGAGGAGTTCTTCATCCTCCGCTCATTCAAGCGGCGCGGCATTCCTGATCCCCGATTGAAGAAGGGTCTGGCGGGCGCGCCGCTGGAGGATTTTGACACGCGGCGATTTGCGAAGGTTCTGGCCGTGGCAGCCGTGCTTGGCGTTCTTATGCTGATGACGGGCTATCTGGGATCACGCAGCGATACGAGTTTGGACCTCGCTGCACCGGCACCCCGGATCACCGTTGTCCAGCCCAATGTCGGGCAGGAAGACAAATGGGAAGGCAGCAAGGCCGACGCCAATTTCACCAAGCTCGCACGACTGACGGCACCGAAGGACGACCTGCCGCGCGTGATCCTGTGGCCCGAAGCAGCGGTGCCCGACTATCTGGAGACCGGCTATCCACTCGCTTATTACGACCGCTCGCCCGCCGAAGCGCGCGGGCGGCTGACGGAATTGATGAACCCGAGCGATGTCATGCTGCTCGGTGCGCTCAAACTTGAACTCGACAAGAGTGGCGACGTTGTCGGTGCACGCAATGCGGTAATGACTGTGCACGCAGACGGGACACTCGGGCCGCGTTACGACAAATCGCACCTCGTTCCCTATGGCGAATATCTGCCGATGCGACCTATCCTGTCGGCCATCGGACTGTCGCGGCTCGCGCCGGGCGATATCGATTTCTGGCCGGGGCCGGGGCCGCGTACGTTGGCGCTGCCCGCGATCGTGCCGCCTCCCCTGTCGCCTGAGGCCACCAAGGCCGAAAAACTCGTCCGGAAATATTACGCACGCCGGGCGCTGAACGTCGGCCTGCAAATCTGTTACGAGATCATCTTCTCGGGACAGGTCGTCGACCGTGCGCATCGCCCCGATTTCATCTTCAACCCCTCGAACGATGCCTGGTTCGGCAGCTGGGGCCCGCCGCAGCATCTGGCACAGGCGCGGCTGCGCGCGATCGAGGAAGGGCTTCCCGTCGTTCGCGCGACGCCGACCGGGATCAGCGCGGTAATCGACGCCGACGGCCATATTGTCGAATCGCTGCCGATGCACAGGGCGGGGCGCATCGACACCAGCCTGCCGCCAGCCCATGCACCGACACTCTTCGCGCGCTTCGGCAATGCGCTGCCGGTCGGTTTTGCGGCGCTGCTGCTCGCGCTGGCCATTGCCTTTCGCCGGCGCGGGCGCTAACAGCGCGCTCACATAAACTTTTCTTTATATCCGATCCAAAGAAAGTCTCCCATGCGCAACAGCTTCCTCTTCACCTCCGAAAGCGTGTCCGAAGGGCATCCCGACAAGGTGGCCGACCAGATCAGCGACTCGATCGTCGACCTGTTCCTGTCGAAGGATCCCGAGGCGCGCGTGGCGTGCGAGACGCTGACCACGACGCAGCTGGTCGTGCTCGCCGGCGAGATCCGCTGCAAGGGTGTGTTCGAGAATGACCAGTGGGCGCCGGGCGCGCTCGAGGAAATCGAAGCGACCGTGCGCAACACGGTGCGCGAGATCGGTTACGAGCAGTCGGGCTTCCACTGGGAAAGCTTCCGCTTCGAGAATAATCTCCACGCGCAGTCGGCGCATATCGCGCAGGGCGTCGACGAGAGCGGCGACAAGGACGAAGGCGCGGGCGACCAGGGCATCATGTTCGGCTATGCGTCGGACGAGACCCCCGACCTGATGCCCGCGACGCTCGATTACAGCCACAAGATCCTCGAGCGCATGGCGGCCGACCGCAAGGCGGGCACCGCGCCCTTCCTCGAACCCGACACCAAGAGCCAGGTCACGCTGCGCTATGCCAACGAGCGTCCGGTCGAAGCGACCGCGATCGTCGTGTCGACGCAGCATGCGCCGGGTTATTATTTCCACAATGGCGAAGGCGACGAGGCGAAATATACCGAGCTGCGCAAGTACGTCCTCGGCGTGATCGCCGACGTGCTCCCCGCCGAACTGCTCACCGCGAACACCGTCTATCACATCAACCCGACCGGCCGCTTCGAGATCGGCGGGCCCGACGGCGACGCAGGGCTGACCGGCCGCAAGATCATCGTCGACACCTATGGCGGCGCGAGCCCGCACGGCGGCGGCGCGTTCAGCGGCAAGGATCCGACCAAGGTCGACCGCTCGGCCGCATACATCACCCGCTACCTCGCGAAAAATATCGTCGCCGCGGGCCTCGCGCGCCGCTGCACCATCCAGCTCAGCTACGCGATCGGCGTCGCCGAGCCGCTGTCGATCTATGTCGACCTGCACGGCACCGGTACCGTCGAGGAGGGCCGCATCGAGGCCGCGATCCCGCAGCTCGTGCGCCTCACGCCGAAGGGCATCCGCACCCACCTCGGCCTCAACAAGCCGATCTACAGGCAGACCGCGGCCTATGGCCATTTCGGCCGCAAGGCGACGGGTGACGCCTTCCCGTGGGAACGCACCGACCTCGTCGACAAGCTGAAGGCCGCGCTCGCCGCCTGAGGCCATCGGGCGACTTGAAATCGTCACCCCGATCTGACAGTCAGACTGTCGGATCGGGGGAGACGGGACATGGTAAATCGCTGGATAAACAGGCTTTTGGTGGCGACGGCGACGGCACTGCTGGTCGCCGCGACGCCGGCCGCCGCGCAGCAGCCGCTGCCACTCAAGGCGGGCAAGGCGTGGGAGCATAAGCACAGCGGGATCGGCGTTCCCGCAACCCTCGGCGGACTCCAGCGCGACGCCGGCATGGCCTATGCGTCCGACGATCTCGACGTCGGCCTTTCCTATACCGAGCGCAACGCGGCGGAATCATTGAGCTTCTATGTCTTTCGCAACACCAACGGCGCGGTGCCGGTCTGGTTCGCGCAGGCGCAGTGGGGGATCGAGAAGCGCGACACGTTCGGCAACCCGCCGCTCGCCATCGCGCCGGCGGCCTTCGTGCCGCCGGGCCAGCACACCGCATCGGGATTGCGCGCCGTCTATGCGCCGAAAAGCGGCAGCTATCGCAGCACCGGCGTGCTGCTGCTGCCCGTCGGCGACTGGTATGTGAAGATCCGGGCATCGTCGCAGTCGCGCGCGCCCGAGGAACTCGCGAGCTGGATGGACAGCGTGCTGGCCGAGATCGACTGGCCGCGCGACATTGCGGCCGCTGCCGCGGCGCGGCCGGTGACGCCGTGTGCGGAGCCGCTTCGCTTCGAGGCCGAGGCGGCGGACGCAAGCGGCGACGACCTGACCGCCGAGGCGCTGGGCGTCGCGCTGATGTCCTCGGCGGCGGGCGACGATTCGATCGCGAAGGAGCCGGCGCCCACGCTGCAATGGTGCCGCGACCGGCAGCTCGACGGCAATGTCGCCACCTATCGCGCCGACGGATCGACGACCGCCGTCGGATGCACGCCCGGCGTCTCGACCGGTCGCGCCTCGAAGCGCGCCGCGATCTTCGCGAAATCGGGGTAGGGGTTGCGGCTGACGAGCGCGGCGGCCGGCGCGGCG
>CBJKNR010000128.1:0-8956 GCA_966417555.1 uncultured Sphingopyxis sp. | reverse complement strand
TCCGGCGGCGAGTGCGATGGCGTACGCCCGGATCATCCAGGCTCGGTGCCGGGCGATCCCCGCCGCCGGATGGCCGCGAACCCGAGCACGATGCTGGCCACCATCGCCGTACCGAACGCGAGCCGGAACAGGTAGAGAACCTCGCCCGTGCCCTCCTGCGGGTACATCAACGTCCTCCACAGAGCAGATCCCGCCACGAGGGCACCCGCCACCACGAGCATGCGGCCGGCGAAGCCCTCGCGCTCACGCTCGCCAAGGAGGAGCTGAACAACGGCGTGCGCGTCAACATCGTCGCCCCCGCGCTCACCGTCAGCGACATGGGCGAAAAACTGTCGCGCGCGATCACCGGCAACGCCGACATCCACCATCTCGACGCCAAATTTCCTTTCGGCCGCGTCCCCACCCCCGCCGACGTCGCGGCGGCGGTGGTCTGGTTCGTCAGCGACGCGAACAGCTATTGCTCAGGCCAGAAACTCAACGTCGACGGCGCGGGCCAGGCGACGTTTCGGTGACGATCCCCGTCATTGCGAGGAGCCGTAGGCGACGCGGCAATCCAGAGTCCGCGTAAACCCCTCTGGATTGCTTCGCTCCGCTCGCAATGACGATTCAACTGAGCACCCACTTCCTGTAGGCGCTCCCCATGCGTCCCGATTCGCCCTCGCCCGTCATCCCCTTCCTGATCGCCTGCGCAGGGATCGCAACCTTTTCGGCGATGGACGTGCTGATGAAGGGGCTGTCGATCGGCATCGGCGCCTATAATGCCGTCCTCTGGCGCACCGGCACCGGCACGCTCGTCTCCGGCCTCCTCTACTTCGCGACCCGCCCGAAATGGCCCGACGGTCCGACGATGCAGATCCACGCGTGGCGCTCGGCCTTCGTCGCGGGCATGGCCTTGAGCTTCTTCTGGGCGCTCGCGCGACTGCCGATGGCCGAAGCGATCGCGCTCGCTTTCGTCGCGCCGCTGATGGCGCTCTACATGGCCGCGATCTTCCTCGGCGAGAAGATCGGCCCGCGTTCGATCGCCGCCTCGCTGCTCGGGCTCGCGGGCGTGATCGTCATCGTCGCGGGCAAACTCGGCGGCAGCAACTATTCGGACGAGGCGCTGCTCGCGGTCGGCGCCGTTTTCCTGTCGGCCATCTTCTACGCCTATAACCTCATCCTCGCGCGGCGGCAGGCAAAGATGGCCGAGCCGATGGAGATCGCCTTCTTCCAGAATTTCTTCGTCGCCGCGATCCTCGCCCTCGGCGCACCGTGGTTCCTCGCCGTGCCCGATGCGAGCCACGTGCCGCACATCCTTGGTGCCGCGATCCTCGCGACCACCTCGCTGCTGCTTTTGAGCTGGGCCTACGCCCGCGCCGAGACGCAGATTCTCGCGACGACCGAATATACCGGCTTCCTGTGGGCGATGTTCTTCGGCTGGTATTTCTATGACGAGGCCGTCACGCTGCCGACCCTCGCGGGCGCGCTGCTGATCGTCGCCGCCTGCCTGATCGTCGCGCGCAAGGCGCCGCACGGCGATCCGATCGAGCCGGCGGCGGCGTAACCTTCTCCCCTCCCATTTATTGGAGGGGTTGGGGGAGGGAATGTAGATTGGGGAATTGCCGAAACCGGCCCTCCCCTAACCCCTCCCGCAAGCGGGAGGGGAACTCACACCGCCGCCCGTGCCAGCCGGTCGTTGATCGCCGCTCCCAGTCCCTCGGCCGGGATCGCCGCGACCGCAATCTTCGGCTTCGCGCTCGCCGCGCCCGCGTGCAGCGCATCGAACAATCGCGCCGCCGCTTCGGTCAGATCACTCACGGTACTCAAGTCATAATCGCCCACGACCGCGCCGAACCCGATCCCGAACTCGTCGGCCGCAAAATCCGCCGCGTCCAGCCGCACCGGCTTCCCCGGCGCATAATGGCTCGCGAGCATCCCCGGCGCGACGACCTCCGAACCCCGCACGCCGGTCACCGCCAGCCCGCTCGCCTCGCCCAGCATGTCCGCCGTCACCGGCCCCGGCCGCAGTATCTCGACCGCACCATCCCTCACCCGCGCGATCGTCGACTCGACCCCGGCCGTCGTCGCCCCATCGTCGATCACCAACGCGATCCGTCCGTCGAGGCTCATCAGCACATGCTCCGCCTTCGTCGGACTCACCCGCCCGCTTGCATTGGCGCTCGGCGCGGCGAGCGGTGCGCCCGTCCCGGCGAGCAGGGCCTGCATCGCACGGTGCCCCGGCACCCGCAGCGCGATCGTGCCGAGCCCCGCCGTCGCGATGCTCGCGACCGGACATCCGGGCGCGCGCGGCACGACCAGAGTCAGCGGCCCCGGCCAGAAACGCGTCGCCAGCGCGCGCTCGGCAGCCCCGAACTCGCCCAGCGTTTCGGCCACCGCGAGCGTCGGCACATGCACGATCAGCGGGTTGAAATCGGGCCGCCCCTTCGCGGCATAGATGCGCGCGACCGCCTCGGCACTCCGCGCGTCGGCGGCGAGACCATAGACCGTCTCGGTCGGAACCGCGACCGGCTGTCCCGCCGCGATCAGCGCCGCCGCCTCGGCGATAGAAGCGCTATCGAAGGCGCGAACAAGTGTGGGCTTTGAGGCGTGGGCCATGCCGCGCTATAGCGCCCGCGCAACGATATTCACCAGCAAAGTGCCCAGCCCATGTCTTACACGCCGCCCACGACCGAACAGCTCTTCGTCTTGAGCCATATCGCGCGCATCGACGCGATGGCTCAGCATGATCGTTTCGCCGCCGCCACCCCCGACATGGTCGAGGCGATCGTCACCGGAATCGGCGAGTTCGCCGCCGAAGTCTATGCGCCCCTGAACCGCGTCGGCGACACGCAGAACCCCAGATGGCAAGACGGCAAGGTCACCATGCCCCCGGGATTCAGGGACGCGTACAGGCAGTTCGTCGACGCCGGCTGGGGCAGCATCGACGGCCCCGGCGACTATGGCGGGCAGGACCTGCCCTTCACGCTCGCGACCGTGGTGATCGAGGCGCTCGGCAGCGCGAACATGGGCTTCTCGCTCTGCAGCATCCTCACCCCCGGCGCGATCCACGCACTGATGGCCTATGGCACCGAGGAACAGCGCCAGACTTGGCTTCCGAAGCTCGTCACCGGCGAGTGGAACGGCACGATGAACCTGACCGAGCCCGCCGCGGGCAGCGACGTCGGCGCGCTGCGCTCGACCGCGGAAAAGGTCACCGAAGGGCCGAACGCGGGCCTCTACCGGATCAGGGGGCAAAAGATCTTCATCACCTTCGGCGAGCACGACCTCACCGACAATATCGTCCACCTCGTGCTCGCGCGCACGCCGGGCGCGCCCGAGGGCACGCGCGGCATCTCGCTCTTCCTCGTCCCCAAATACCGCCTCGACGTCGACGGCAACCCGACGATCTCCAACGGCGTCCATTGCGCCTCGATCGAGCACAAGCTCGGCATTCACGGCTCGCCGACCGCGGTGATGGTCTATGGCGAGGGCGAGGATTGTCTCGGCGAGATCGTCGGCGACGAAATGGGCGGCATGCGCGCGATGTTCGTGATGATGAACAACGCCCGCCTGATGATCGGCTGCCAGGGCATCCAGATCGGCGAGCGCGCGACGCAGCAGGCGCAGCGCTTCGCCGCCGAGCGCGTCCAGTCGGCGCTCGCAGGCTCGCCCGACCGCACCCCGGTGACGATCGACCGGCATCCCGACGTCCGCCGCATGCTGTGGCGGATGCGCGCGCAGACCGAGGCCGCGCGCGCGCTGACCTATTATGCCGCGGCGCAGATCGACTTCGGCAAGCTGGGCGACGAGGGTGCCGCGATGCGCGCCGACATATTGATCCCGCTCGTCAAGGCGCACGCCACCGACATCGGCTGCGAGGTCGCGAGCCTTGGCGTGCAGGTGCATGGCGGCATGGGCTTCATCGAGGAAACCGGCGCCGCGCAGCATTATCGCGACGCGCGCATCGCACCGATCTACGAAGGCACCAACGGCATCCAGGCGGCCGATCTCGTCGGGCGCAAGCTCGGCATGGCGGGCGGCGACATGGTGCGCGCGCTGATCGACGACATCGCGCATGGCGCCGCCGATTTTCCCGAATTGCAGCAACTCGTCGACGCGTGCCGCGCGGTCACCGACTGGATGGTCGGCGCGAATACCTGCGACCGGCTCGCGGGCAGCTACCCCTATCTTACCATGCTCGCGACGGCGACGTGCGGCTGGCTGATGGCGATCCAGCACAAGGCGGCGCGCGCCGCGCTCGACGAGGGGCATGGCGACCGCGCCTTCCTTGAGGCCAAGATCACCTCGACGCGCTTCTATCTCCAGCAGATCGTCCCTGCCGCGACCGGCCTCGCCGCGTCGGCGCTCGCCGGCGACACGGCGCTGGAGCCCTTGCCGGCGCTCGCCTGAATCGCCCGGAATCCTGCGCTTTCCGCCCGCCAGGACAGCGCAGGATTTCGTTCATAATTAACGTGATGATAACCATCTGGCACTAGGCACGGCCCGGCAATTGCTGGAGACGTGCGTGCCCATTCCGGTCAAGAGTCTGATGGTCAGCTGGCGAGCGCTTGCGCTGTCGCTGCTGCTCAGCATCGTCGTGGGCATCAGCGGATTTGGCGAATTGCCCGATCGCCTTATCGCGATGGCGACCAGCCGCGTCGCATATCGCGATGTATCGGGCGATATTGTGGTGATCGGCATCGATGACCGGACTTTGGCCGAATCCCGCAACGGCGAATTCACACGGCACGATCATGCCCGCCTGATACGCGCCGTCGATCGGGCCAGGGCAAAGCGCCTTTTCATCGATTTCGACTATGAGCGCCCCGACAACAACGGAGGCTTGGAAAATGTGAGCGCGGCGGTGCGCGGCATGGGCGATCGGGTCGTGCTCGCGGTCCCTACGCGATCGGTGCCGGGGTCCAGCCAGCTGGTTACGATTTTTCCCGACGCCTCCTTCGGCGACCGCGCCCGGCGCGCGAGCATCGCGTGGGAAAATCAATTCTGGCAGGTCTGGGATATTCCGTTGATGTACCTTGCCGAAGGAAAGCTGCTGCCGAGTTTCGCGGCTGTCCTGGCGGGCAAGTCGGGAGGCGCGCCTTCGCAGTTTCGCATCGATTTTTCATACCGGACAAGCAGCATCCGCCAATATAGCGCGATCGACGTGATCAACGGCAAGGTCGGCGCGAACGAACTGGCGGGCAAGGACGTCATTTTTGCACCCACGGCATCGCGGCATGCGGACCGTCACTATTTGCCGGGACACGACAAGGTTCCCGGCGCCTACGTCCACCTGCTCGCGGCGGAAACGCTGCGCCGGGGCAATCCGGTGAACCTCGGCTGGTTGCCGCCATTGGGCCTTGCGCTGCTTCTGACGCTGCCCCTGCTGCTGCGGAGCGGCAACCGGTGGTTCAGCGTCTTCGGATTGGCGGTCGCCGCCCTCCTCATCGCGTCGCAATTGCTGCTCGCGACGCAGCTTGTCACGGTCTCCATCGGAACCGGACTATTCTTCCTCGCGGCCATCGGTTCCAATGTGGCACGGGCGCGGCGACGCAACTCGGCCCAGCGCGAAAACCCCGTTTCGGGTTTGCCGAATTTCGAGGCCTTGCGCTCGTTGCCGGCCTTTGGCAGCGCGACGGTCGTTGCCGCCAAGGTCGTCAATTTCGAGGATCTTGCGGCCTTCATTCCAGGCGATGGCATCGGCAAGCTCGTCGAACAGGTTACCCGTCGCCTCCAGCTCGCCTCGCAGGGCACGACGCTGCATCACGATCTCGACGGCACTTTCGCCTGGCTCGTTCCCTATTATCAGCACAGCCAGATCGAGGGGCAGCTCGCGGGCCTTGCCGCACTGTTCAATGCGCCGCTGACGATCGGCGAGCTGCGCGTCGACGTCGCGATCGCCTTCGGGGTCAACGACGAATTCGAAGGATCGAACGCCCAGCGCCTCGCCGCCGCGCTCGTCGCCGCCGAGCGCGCGATCCGCACGTGCGCGCTGTGGACAAAATATACGCCGCGGCAAAAGGACGACGCCGGCTGGCAGCTCAGCTTCCACTCGCAGCTGGAGGACGCATTGACCGGCGGCGACATCTGGGTCGCTTTCCAGCCGCAATATGAAATCGCGAGCAACAAGCTCGTCGGGGTCGAGGCGCTCGCGCGCTGGACGCATCCGACGCGCGGCCCGATTCCGCCCGACGAATTCATCGTGCAGGCCGAAAAGAGCCAGGACATCTATCGCCTGACCCTGTTCGTGATGGATCAGGCGATCCGCTCGGCGTCGCAGCTTCGCGAACGCGGCTTTCATATCAACATGTCGGTTAACCTCTCGGCCAGCCTGCTCGACCACAGCGACCTCGTCGGCACGATCCGGGTGATGCTGACCGCGCATCATCTGCCATCCGAGACGCTGACGATCGAGATCACCGAAACCGCGCAGATCGAAAACAGCCGCCAGGCGCGCCAGACGCTCGCCCAGCTTCGCCGGGCGGGCATTCGTTTGTCGATCGACGACTATGGCACCGGCCAGTCAAACCTCGAATATCTGACCGAAATCGAGGCCGACGAAATCAAGATCGACAAGCGATTCGTCATGACGATGCGCGATTCGCAGCGGAACCTCGAAGTCGTCAAATCGACGATCGATCTCGCGCACCGCCTTGGCGCCGTCGCAGTCGCCGAAGGCATCGAGGATGCCGAAACCATGGCCTTGCTCGCCAACCTCGGCTGCGACGTCGGACAAGGCTATCACCTTGGAAAGCCTCAACTGTTTTCCGAGCTTGCGGCGTCGTTGGCCGCCACCCCCCAGAACCGTACCGCATAACCGCCAAACTGGCAGCAATCCTTATAGTTAAGACTCGATTTACCTTACTAATTAAGGTATATGCGGCGTTAACTGTTCTTCGTGAGCAGTGCGACAGGAGATTTATCATGGGTTGGTTTTGGCGATTCATGGGCGGCGGCGGCACCGAAAGCGGTGGCGGCTCGGCCTGATCCGATAACGAGTTAAAGGAGGGGGCTCCGGCATCGCCGGGGCCCCTTCTTTTTGCCCGGGACTAGAGATCGCCCGCACGCCCAGACAAAATGTTCGCAGCGGCAGCATTGTGCGCCCGGCAGCGGGGCGCGCCGCGGCAAGTCCTTCTTCCCGCCCCGAAAAATTTCGGATCCCACGCGCACCCGCCCCTTTCCCCGCAAACCCGCGGAAAGGCTGGCGCGATGCCTTTCGCTCGCCCATCAGCCGCGACGAGGCGAATCAATTTATCGACGAGTTGAGTCCCCGATCTGTCATTTACCGTCTTGCATCACGGCGCCGACGTGGCACTATAGATGGTGGGTCAACCACGGGGGCACCCCAAGAAATAGTATCAGGCTGCAAGTGGCGGAATTCCGTCGTCCATCCCATATGGACACGGGAAAACCCTTTTCCTGCGCTCAAAAAAGTGCCCACGCGGACAGGTTTAGATGCTAGGATCGGGGCTTCGCCCTGAGTCGAACAAGACAGGAACAAAGCGCGCCGCGTGCGCGCCCAGATCAGGGGCGAACAGGATGGATTTTCGGGAAAGCGAACGGGTGGAGACGAGCGACGTGGCGACGATGGAACTGGCGAAGAATGACGCTCCCGCGGCGACCGAATCGAAGGATGATTCGGCGCCCGCGGCAAAGCTCAACGACGGCAGCGAGCCCAAGGTTCACGCGCGCCGGTTCGATATCGCGACCGACGCGAGCCGCGACGCGTTGCTCACCGATTTCGGCAAGGAAACGCTGCAGGACCGCTATCTCCTCCCCGGCGAATCATACCAGGACCTCTTCGCGCGCGTCGCCGACGCCTATGCCGACGATCAGGATCACGCGCAGCGCCTCTACGACTATATCTCCAAGCTCTGGTTCATGCCCGCGACCCCCGTTCTCTCGAACGGCGGCACCGGCCGCGGCCTGCCGATCAGCTGCTATCTGAACTCGGTCGACGACAGCCTCGAGGGCATCGTCGGCACGTGGAACGAGAATGTCTGGCTCGCGAGCCGGGGCGGCGGCATCGGCACCTATTGGGGCGCGGTGCGCGGCATCGGCGAACCCGTCGGCCTCAACGGCAAGACCAGCGGCATCATCCCCTTCGTCCGCGTGATGGACAGCCTCACCCTCGCCATCTCGCAGGGCTCGCTCCGCCGCGGCTCGGCCGCCTGCTATCTCGACATCTCGCACCCCGAGATCGAGGAGTTTCTCGAGGTCCGCAAACCCTCGGGCGACTTCAACCGCAAGGCGCTGAACCTCCACCACGGCGTCCTCATCACCGACTAGTTCATGGAGGCCGTCCGCGACGGCGCCGAATTCAACCTGCGCTCGCCCAAGGACAACAGCGTCCGCGGCACCGTCGACGCGCGCGGCCTGTTCCAGAAGCTCGTCGAGACGCGCCTCGCGACCGGCGAGCCCTACATCATCTTCATCGACCAGGTGAACCGCATGATGCCGAAGCATCATCGCGACCTCGGGCTCAAGGTCACCACCTCGAACCTCTGCAGCGAAATCACCCTGCCGACGGGCCGCGACCATCTCGGCAACGATCGCACCGCGGTCTGCTGCCTCTCGAGCCTCAACCTCGAAACGTGGGACGAGTGGAACGGCGACAAGCGCTTCATCGAGGATGTCATGCGCATGCTCGACAATGTCCTCCAGGACTATATCGACCGCGCCCCGCCCGAAATGGCGCGCGCCAAATATAGCGCGAGCCGCGAACGCTCGGTCGGTCTCGGCGTCATGGGCTTCCACAGCTTCCTGCAGGCGCGCGGCCTGCCGTTCGAGGGCGCGATGGCGAAATCGTCGAACCTGCGCGTCTTCAAGCATATCCGCGCGCAGGTCGACGCCGCGTCGATGCTGCTCGCCAACGAGCGCGGCCCCTGCCCCGACGCCGCCGATCAGGGCGTGATGGAGCGCTTCAGCTGCAAGATGGCGATCGCGCCGACCGCGTCGATCAGCATCATCTGCGGCG
>CBJKNR010000127.1:0-8967 GCA_966417555.1 uncultured Sphingopyxis sp. | reverse complement strand
GTTCAGCTCCACGCGCGCTCCCTTTCGCCTCAGAAATTGATCCCGAGGCGGACATAATATTGACCGCCGTCGGTGTCATAGGGGGCATTGCGCGAATAGATGAGCCCGCGCACCGCCTGATTGGTCGCCTCGTCGGGATAGGTGTCGAAGATATTCTCGGCGCCGGCGCGGATCGACAGATGGTCGTTCAGCTGGAGACTGGCCGACAGGTCGAACATCACCATCGATCCGAAGCGCTGGAAGACCTCGCCCGTCGCATTGCCGCTGACGTCGGTCCACGCGCCATAATAGCGCGCGCGGCCCTGCAATCCGAAACGGCCGATCGTATAGCCGAGCGAGGCGGTCCCGTTATGCTTGGGAAGGCGGTCTTCGAACAGGACGCGCTGGGTCTCGTTTCCGATCGACGCGCTGGTGCCGCTCGTGACCCGCGTCTGGTTATAATTATAGGCGAGGCTGATGTCGGCCTTGCCCGGGCCGACTTCGCGCGCATAGGCGAGCACGACGTCGATCCCGCGCGTGCGCGTATCGAAATCATTGGTGAAATAGGTGACCGCGGTGAAGCGCTGCGGATTGGGCAGATTGGCGGGCACCGCAAAGGTCGCCGACTGGCCGAACCGGTCGCGCAGCTTGATCTGATAGACGTCGATGCTGCCGGTCAGCCCGAAGTCCGACTGGAAAGTCAGGCCCGCGGTCAGTGTGCGCGATTTTTCGGGGGTCAGCGGCTGGGCGCCGAGCGCGACCGC
The DNA here is from genome assembly GCA_966417555.1 of uncultured Sphingopyxis sp. Classification (GTDB taxonomy): domain Bacteria; phylum Pseudomonadota; class Alphaproteobacteria; order Sphingomonadales; family Sphingomonadaceae; genus Sphingopyxis. Next base: position 8,224 of record CBJKNR010000127.1, on the reverse strand, counting down.
GATCGGATCGCTCGGCGACAGCCGTCCGGTGTTGAAGATCTGCAGCGTCCGCGTGTCAAGCCCCTGGCTGGTGGTGAGCGCATTGAGCTGCGCCGGAGTCGGCGCGCGGAAACCCGTCGACCAGGTCGCGCGCAGCGCCACGCCGCTCACGGGTTCGAGACGCGCCGACAGCTTGTAGTTGAACGTATCGCCAAAGGCCGAGAAGTCCTCGTAACGCCCCGTCGCACCGAGCGTCAGCATCTCGACCGGCTTGATCTCGACGTCGACATAGCCGGCGTAGCTGGTTTGCGACCACTCGCCCGCGCTTAGAGGGCTGAAACCCGGAAAGCCGTTGCTGTTCGGCGCAAGTCCAGTCGCTGCACCCGGGCCGATCGCATAGGAAGCGGGATCGCCGGGCCGTATGGCATAGGTTTCCTTCCGCCTTTCGGCACCGAACGCGATGTTCGCCGGTTCGGCCGTCCCGAGCGGTAGCCGGTAGACGAAATCGGCGTTCAGGTTGAATTCGCCCTGGCGCAGGCGCCCGAGATAGAAGCTGGTCGGGCTGGCGGGGCCGAGCGACGCGTTGAGTGACTCGCTCAGATTATAATTGATGCGGCTGCGGCCGAGCGACGCGCTGAGGTCATAGGTGAAAGCATCGCCGACCCCACCGCGCAGACCGCCGACGGTCTGGAAATCGTCATATTTTGTGCCGAAGCGCGGGGTGAAACCTGTAGGATAGAGGCTCCGGAAGCTGAAACCGGGGAATGCCGTGCTGGAGTTATAGACATTCGCCGTACCGGCGGGATTGCGCCAGTTGAAGTCGGTGACGCCTTCGCCATTCCCGACGGTGCCAAAGGCATAGAGGGTCACGCCGTCGGCGAGCTCATAGTCCGCGTTGACGCTGCCGCGCACCGAGCGGAGATCGGGCTGGCCCCACCGCTGCACCGGGTTCGGCACGTCGAGGTTCGGGTTCGCCGCTTGAAACGCTACGGCATCGGGGCGCTGCCGCGTGCGCGAGGTCGCATCGGACTTCGCGAATTCGCCGGTGAAGACCAGGGCGCCGCGGTCGCCGAGCGCCACGCCGCCCTGGCCGCCGGTCTGATAGCTCTCGCCGTCGCCTTCATAATAGCTCGAATATTGGCCGAAGGCCGTCATGCCGGGCTGGTTGTCGAGAATGATGTTGATCACGCCCGCGATCGCATCCGAGCCATATTGCGCCGATGCGCCGTCGCGCAGCACCTCGATCCGCTTGATCGCAAGGTTCGGGATCGTCGCCAGATCGGCCGCCTGCGCGCCGCGCGTGCCGAGCAGCGCCGAGCGGTGATAGCGCTTGCCGTTGACGAGGACGAGCGTCTGGTCGGGCGACAGCCCGCGCAGCGTCGCAGGGCGGACGAACGCCTGACCATCGGCCGCCGGCAGGCGCTGCACGTTGAACGATGGCAGGAGCTGCGCGAGCGTATCCGACAGGTCGTTCGACAGGCTGCTGTCGATCGCTCTGCCCGACAGGACGTCGATCGGCGCCAGCGTATCGAACTGGGTCCGCCGCGCGTCGCGCGTCCCGGTGACGATGATCGTCTCACCCTCGGCACTTTCGGTTCCGGCCGAAACCGTCTCTTCGGCTGCAGCCGTCCCGGGCGCAGCAAATTGCAGCGCGACAAGCGCGCAGGCGGTGAGGCTTTTCATGGATGCTCCTTGGATCTCGACGGGAGAGAGTTATGTTTTGATTGCCGTCGCGACCTAGAAATCCATTGTGACAAACCGGTGTCGGTCGACATGTGCACAGGAGGCGAAGTCATCCGGGGAGTTCATCGCCTGATACCGCAGCGAAAAACATGGGCAGTTCGCGGACACCTTGAGCGTCAACGTCGCGGTATCCGAACATGAGGCGGCCCAACCACTTTGGGCCTAAGTCGTCGGTGCCCCGCATCCTCATCTAATGACCGCTTTCGGGCATGGCACGATTAAGATCGGAATGGCCCACATCGAGGCGCAAAGCTGCCGCCATCTATCTCATGCCCGAGGTCCGGCCATTTGCTATCTCCTCTGAAATCATTCGATAACTTTGGAGCAGGAGACTGATCTGCGCAGACTCTTGTATCAGCGCAGTTCGAACTGCATCCACGAAACGGAGCCAGCACCTTTGAAATTCGTGACTTCTCGCATGAGTTTCATGTAGTTAACTGCAAAGTTCGAACTTCGTCCACGAAGGTATCCATATCGATTTTTTGCGGTAACGATCTGATATGTCAGAACTTTTCTTCGAAAAATTTGGACCGGCAGCTTGCAGGAATGCCATGGCGAAAGCAGTCGTTCGCTCTGGATGACCTGCCCCGTCTACGCGGGAAAGGTGCTTCCAATCGCCGGCCGCTGTTCTTGTAGTCTGGTCCTAGCCGCCGGCTCCCGATACCTTGCGATAGTCGAGTGGCGGGCTGCGATCGCCCACCAGCGCCTGGTATCGGAAGCCGTCACCGCGTTTCCGGTCGAACTCGGCGCGGGCCGCCGCCAGCGTCGCGGGACTGCGAAACAGGTCGGCTGCCGCGAGAGCGATGGTCTTGGCCGCGATCACGGCGCCCCGCTCGCCTATCGGAGCCCCGCTCGCGGCGACCGCCTGCCAGCTATGGGCGGGCGTCCCCGGGACCCAGGTCGCCACTCGCAGGCCGACGGTGGGGCTCGCCCAGCTGACGTCGGCCACGTCGGTCGACCCCCCGCCCGTTTCGGCCGTTACGGTGCCGGTTTCGGAAATGCTGTCGAGCGCGGTCTGTGTCGGCAATGTCGGCCGTATCCGTTCCGCCCAGGCACGATCTTCGGCGGTCCAGCGCGGACCACCCACTTTCACGAGGCTGCGATGCATGACCGCGGCAAGCGCTTCGTTTCCGAGCATCGCATAGACGCCGCCGGTGATTTCGACATCGACCTTCGTACCGGTTGCCAGGGCGGCGCCTTCGGCCGCCTTCATCACGCGCGCCCAGACCGACCGCACCACTTCCACGTCCGAACTGCGGACATAATAGTAGGATTCGGCGAAATCGGGGACGACATTGGGCGCCTGTCCGCCGTTGGTCACGACATAGTGGATACGCGTGCCGACCGGCACATGTTCGCGCAGATAGTTGGTCGCGACATTCATGACCTCGACCCCGTCCAGCGCCGAGCGTCCCTTGTCCGGCGCGGCGGAGGCGTGCGAGGAGACCCCGCGAAACCGGAACTTGCCGCTGATATTCGCCTGGCTCGCCCCCACACTGACGCCATTTTCATCCCCCGGGTGCCAGTGCAGGGTTGCCGCCACATCGTCGAACAAGCCAGCTCGCACCAGATAGACCTTGCCCGATCCTCCTTCCTCGGCAGGTGATCCGAAAACGCGAACTTCGCCTGCGATGTTGTTGGCAGTCATCCATTCCTTGATCGCGATCGCGGCCGTCACTGACGCGGCGCCGAACAGATTGTGACCGCAAGCGTGGCCCGCGATCCTCCCCGCAACCGGCGCACGCTCGGGCGTCGAGGCCTGCGCGAGTCCCGGAAGCGCGTCATATTCGGCCAGAATGGCGATCACCGGCCCGTGGCCCCGCTTGAACGACGCTGTAAAGGCCGTCGGCATGCCGGCAACGCCGCGCTGCACCGAAAAGCCCGCCTTTTGCAGTTCATCGGCAAGCAGCGCCGAACTCTTCGTCTCCTGGTAGCCCACCTCGGAATAATCCCATATCGACCGGGCAAGACGGGCAAGCGAGGCTTCACGCTTGTCCACCGACTGCGACAGGGCCGCATGATCCTTGTCGGCAGGGGCCGAGAGAGCCGCAACCGGAAAGGCGGCTACCGCGGCCGCCAGAAGCAGGCGAAGATTCAATTTCATTCTCCCCTATCAGCGCACGCCGGCGGCAAGCGCATCGGGGCGCCGAGTGTCCGCCGCGCCCAGAAACCGATCGCCCTCGACCATGATCGACTGAGTGCTTCCCATCGTGTTCGACGACTTCACCTTATGCCCCTTCGCGCCGAGCAGATCCGCCAGATCGGGGGAAAAGCCGCTCTCGAGTTCCAGCGGGGCGTCGCCGCCGCCCTGATTGATGCGGGGCCGCTGCGCCGCTTCGGCAATGTTGAGCTTGTGGTCGATCACGTTCGACAGCATCTGCACCATCGTTGCGACGATATAGCCGCCCCCCGGCGTGCCGGTCACGATCCAGGGCCGATCATCGCGGAACACGATGAGCGGCGTAATCGTCGACCCCACGCGTTTGCCGGGCACCGGCAAAGTCGCGCTTCCCTCTTTCGCCCGGTCGCCCCATGCAAGGTTTCCGAGTGAATTGTTAAGCAGCACGCCCGTTCCCTTGGCAACGACATGCGCGCCGTAGGAAGCCGAGAGCGTATAAGTGTTGCTGACGGCATTACCCTCGGCGTCCGCGACCGAATAATGCGTCGTATCCGTGCTCTCGAAGGGATAGGGGTTCCCGTCGGGCAATGTTTTCGCGGTCAGGACAGCATCGGTGCGGATCAGCTTCGCCCGCTCGGCCGCATAGGCCTTGCTGACGAGCCCCGCGACGGGTGTCCGCCAGTCGGGACCGCCCCCGACGAGCCGCCGGTCCGATGCCGATATCTTCAGCGTCTCGGCCAGCAGATGCAGCCCGGCCGCGCTGCCCCATTTGAGGTCGCCGACCGGAAAATTCTCGAGGATGTTCATGGCCTCCGCGACGCTCACGCCCGACGAGGTCGGCGGCATGAAGGCGATCCGGTGGCCGCGATATTCGGACCAGACCGGTTCGGACACGATCGCGCGATAGTCCGCGAGATCCTGAAGGTCTATAATCCCCCCGCCCGCCTTCATGCTCGCCGCGATCCGCTCGGCAACCGGCCCACGATAGAAACCGTCCGGCCCTCGCCGTGCAATCTGGCGAAGCGTCCACGCGAGGTCGGGCTGGCGGAAGAGCGCTCCCGCTTCATAGGGGGTGCCATCGGGCCTGAAATAGGCGGCCATCGCGGCGGCATTCCGGCTCATCACTTCCTTGCGCGCCGCGGTCGCCTGCGCCTCGTCGTCGCTCAGGATGACGCCCTTGCTCGCAAGCGCGATCGCGGGTTCGACGAGCGAGGCCCATTTGAGTTTCCCGAACCGCCGGTGCGCCTCCCAAAGGCCCGCAACCGTCCCCGGGATCGCGACGCCCTTCATCGACATGCCCTTGCGACTGTCGAACTTGCCCTTGTCGTCGAGAAGAAGGTCGGGCGTCGTCGCCCGGGCAGCCTGCCCGTAATAGTTGATCGCGATGGTCTGCGCGGGACGCTTCCCCTCGGCCGCCATATGCACGACCATATAGCCGCCACCGCCGACATTGCCTGCGCGCGGCAGGGTGACCGCGAGCGCGAACCCCACCGCCACCGCCGCATCGACCGCATTGCCGCCCTTGCGCAATATCCCGGTCCCGACCCGCGTCGCGATTTCATTCTGGCTCACGACCATCCCGCCGCGACCGATTTCGGGATGATGGATCTGGTCGTAGCCGACGATATCGCCGCCGCTGGGACCGCGGGTGGCGCCGCGTTGCGTGGCGGCGGCCGTTTCGGACGCCGCCTCCTGGGCAGCGGAAACGACGGGGAGCAAGAGCAAAAGCGCGCTTCCGGCCCACCCCGCGATGGTCCGCGCCAACCGGGCCGGCCGCATCAGAAGGACACCTTCACATTGGCGTACCAGTAACGGGCATAAGGATTGTAGAGGCTGCCGAGATAACCCGACGAAGACAGCGGCGGCGCCCTGTTCGTCAGGTTGCGCGCGCCGATCCGGATACGATATTTGCCCGACGCTTCGTCGCCGACCTCGATCTGGCCATAAAGGTTGAAGGTAAGCTGGTCGTCAATCAGCCACCGCACACCATTGGCGTCGACGAGCCCCGTATCCTCGACGTCGCCCGTATATTGCGTGTAAGCGCCGACCTGGAACCGGTCGTAGTTCCACGTCAGCGATCCCGATGCTTTCCACCGCGGCTTGCCGTTGCGGCGGACAAGGTCGCCCTGTTCGGCGATGTTGGTACCGGGGTTGATCGTTCCTGCCGCCCGCGCGTCGAGCAGCGCCTGGACCTGCGGCGAGGGTTGCAGGAAAAATTTGTCGAGATAGGCGGCGTTGAGATTGAGGGTGAAGCGCCCGACCGACGTTTCGGGCAAGCGCCAGTTGAGCCCGAGGTCCAGCCCCGCGACCTCCTGCGGCAGGAGGTTGCGATACTGGTCGGTCACGAACAGGACGCGCCCTGCGGGATCGAGCCCCGATCCGGTGAAGAGCGCGATGTCGTCGGCCGTGGGAGCGGCCCGGATGACGTTGGGGTCGGTGCTGCCCTGGACGCGCTGCAGATAGTCGTTGATGAGCGCATTGCCCTCGCCAAAAAGGCCGACGATCCCCTTCTGGCGGATGTTCCAGTAATCGGCGGTGAGGACGATCCGGCCAAGCGCCGGCTCCAGGAACCGCGGCTCGACGACGATGCCCGCCGACCACGCCCGCGAGGTTTCGGGCTTCAGATCCGGATTGCCGGAGCGCTGGGCACTCGTCGCGAAGGCGTCGGTGCATTGGGTGAAATTGGCGATTTCCCCTTTGCGGAGCCGCGCCTCGCAGCGCACGAAGTCGGTGCGCGTGTTCGACCGGGTCACCACCGTCGCGTTGACCTGTTCGAGGTTCGGCGCCTTGAACCCCTCGGCATAGGAACCGCGAAGGCGCAGGCCGTCGACGATATCCCACGCCGCCGCGACCTTGGGCTTGGCGACCGAACCCGCGTCGCTGTAATTTTCGAAACGCCCCGCGACCTGAAGGTCGAAGCGGTGAACGAGCGGAACATTCATCTCGGGCGAGATCAGCGGGATCGCGAGTTCGCCATAGGCCGCAAACACCGTGCGCCGCCCGCTGGTGTCGGGCGACGGGCTGGAGCCGACAAGGTCGCTGGGATTGACGAAGCCCGAAACGGCATCGGTGAAGGTGATCGTGCCATCGACGCGGTCGTCGCGGTCGTCGCGCTGCGTTTCCTTGCGGACTTCGGCGCCGAAGGCGATCCCGACGTCGCCCGCCGGCAAGGCGAGAAGATCGCGCTTGCTCACCTTGATGTCCGCGAGCGCCAGCGTCGACTTGCTGCGCCGGTCGGTCGTGATGCGGATGGCGTCAAGCGCCGCGGCATTGCTCGGCGTCAGGTCGAAACCCGACGGGTTGCCGAGGTTGCCGCCGTTGAAGGGGTTGTATGCATCGGGAGTCGACAGCGCGAGCTGACGCTGGAGCAGCGTCTGGCTGATCCCGTCGGACCGGTCGAGCACAGTGGCTTCCGAATAGAGCGCCGCCGTCTCGACATCGAAGCCGCCCAGTTCGAAGCGGAAGCCGCCAAGCAGCCGGAACTGCTCGTTCTTCACCTTGACGAGATTGGCACCAAGATCGGCAAAATTATAGCTGCTCAGTGTAACCGCAACCCCCTGCGCGGGTGCATTGATACCCGGAAGGCGATTGGGATTGGGCTGCCCGTTGGGGAGCGTGACAGCGCCGAAAGGGTTATAATAGTTGCTCGCGGGAATGACGAGCGGGCCGGATGCGAGCGTCCCCGTCGAACTCTGCCAGCTCTCCGAATTGGCACGATAATATCCTGCCTCACCGAAGAACTCGAGCCCCTCGGTCAGCTCGTAATTGCCGTTCAGGAAGATGTTGGTCCGGGTGATCCTGGGCATGACGCTCGTGTTGAAGGCGAGCGGGGCGTCGAAACGCAGGTTGCGGTCGCCCGCGGCGGCATTGGTCCCGTCGTCGATGCAAAGGCCGTTCCCGATCGCGGTCTGGCACCCCGCGTTCGTTACGGGCTGGATATGGAACTGGCCCGACGCGTTGGTAAGCGCGGTCGCTCCCTGGCGCACGACAACATTGCCACGTGTCTGGAACGACCCCCATGGCGTGATCGTGCTGCGTCCGTCGACCGACGTGTTGCCCGCATAGTCGGTTCCCTCGAACAGCGGCCGCAGATCGGCCGAGGCCGTATAATCCTGGTCCTTTGCCTGCAGCGCACTGCGCCGATCGTGGCTGACGAACAGCGCGATATTCCCCCGGCTGCCAAGCCGTGTCCCGGCCAGCAGACTGAGATTGACCTCCTGCAGGCTGGTATCTTCGGCCCAGCCCACCTGCGCTTCGCCGGTGACTCCCTGATAATCTTTCCGCAGGACCGTGTTGACGACGCCCGCGACCGCGTCGGAGCCGTAAATGGCGGCAGCGCCGTCGCGCAATACCTCCAGTCGATCGAGCCCGAAGACCGGAATC
>CBJKNR010000126.1:0-8980 GCA_966417555.1 uncultured Sphingopyxis sp. | reverse complement strand
CAGGCCCAGAGTATAGCCCCGCGTCGTCTGATCCTGGGCAACGAGGCCGCCCTGTTCGAGCGTTCGCAGAATGCGCGAGACGGACGCCTTGTCCATCTCGAGTCTGCGCGCGAGATCGCTGACGCCACCGGCCGCTCGCCACTGTTCGTCGATGTGCCCGATTTCGTCGCCTCGACGCTCGCGACGGGCTTCGGCTGGGCGCCCGGCGCGCCGATCACCAGGGATCAGTGGCTGATGCTCCAGCGCGACAATGTCGTCGCCGATGGTGCCGCGGGCCTCGCCGAACTCGGCGTGACGCCGACGTCGCTCGCCTCGGTCGCCGACGGCTGGCTCGTCCAGTATCGCCGCCATGGTCGCTTCGCCGAACTCGCCTCGCGATAATGGGCATCTGGCTGACCGCAATCATCCTCGGCATCGTCGAGGGTCTGACCGAGTTTTTGCCCGTTTCCTCGACGGGTCACCTTATCCTCGCGACCGAGCTGCTGGGCTATGACGCCGCGCGCTGGGCAATCTTCAACATCGCGATCCAGCCGGGGGCGATCCTCGCAATCGTCGTGCTGTACCGGAAACTCTTCCGGGAGATGTTCACCGGCTTCTTCCGCCGCGATCCGGTCGCAATCGCTTTCGTGCGCAACCTGCTGCTCGCCTTCTTCCCCGCGGTCGTCCTCGGCCTCGCCTTCGGCGACTATATCGAGCTGCTGCTCGAAAATGCCGTTGTCGTCGCGTGGGCGCTGATCATCGGCGGCTTTGCGATCCTGCTCGTCGAACGCTTCGCCAAGACGCGGGACGTCGGCGGCGTCGCCAATGTGTCGACGCGCCAGTCGATCTTCGTGGGGCTCGTCCAGTGCATCGCGATGATTCCGGGGGTCAGCCGCTCGGGCGCGACGATCCTCGGCGCGATGTCGTTCGGCATCGACCGCAAGACGGCCGCCGAGTTCAGCTTCTTCCTCGCGCTGCCCACGCTCACCGGCGCGACGGTGCTCCAGCTGTTCAAGCACCGCGACGCGATCACCTCGAACGATCTTGGCCTGATCGCGGTCGGGTCGCTCGTCTCGTTCGTCGTTGCCTGGGCGGTGATCAAGGCCTTCCTGGCCGTCGTCACCCGCTATGGCTTCGCGCCCTTCGCCTGGTATCGAATCATCGTCGGCGCTGCCGCGCTGGTGTGGCTCGCCCTGAGATAGGACCGAAACGGTATTAATTGACGAAAGATAATTGCGCAGCGCCGATTTGAGGCAAATTCAGCCTCAATTTAGGTTAGCAATATTGCCCTATCTGACAATTCGTCCGTGACAGGGCGTTTCGGGCCATGCATTTCGCCTTCCAACGAAGGGGATACTGCATGGCTTCCGAACGCATGCTCCAGTTTGTGGAGCGTGAACAATCCTATCCGGACAAGCGCTCGCCCGAGGAGCGCGCGCGCGACTTTCGCGAGATCGCCGAGCGCTACGCTGCTCCGCAAGCCGACGCGCAGGCCGCGCGCTGCTCGCAGTGCGGCGTGCCCTATTGTTCGGTGCACTGCCCCTTGCACAATCATATCCCCGACTGGCTGCGCCTGACCGCCGAAGGGCGCCTCCGCGAAGCCTATGAACTCAGCAACGCGACCTCGACGATGCCCGAGATCTGCGGGCGCATCTGCCCGCAGGATCGCCTTTGCGAAGGCAATTGCGTGATCGAATTTTCGGGTCATGGCGCGGTGACGATCGGCAGCGTCGAGAAATATATCACCGACACCGCCTGGGCCGAGGGCTGGGTCGAGCCGCTGCACGCCGGCGCCGCGACGGGCCAATCGGTCGGCGTCATCGGTGCGGGGCCCGCGGGCCTGACCGCGGCAGAATATCTGCGCGCGGCGGGGCATGAGGTCCACGTCTACGACCGGCACGACCGCGCCGGCGGCCTCCTCACCTATGGTATCCCGGGCTTCAAGCTCGAAAAGGATGTCGTGATGCGCCGCATCGAACGGCTCGAGCAAGGCGGCATCCGGTTTCACCTCGGCTTCGCGGTCGGCGAGGACGCGACGCTCGACGCGCTGCGCCAGAAGCATGACGCAATCCTGATCGCGACCGGCGTCTACAAGGCGCGCGAGATCAACGTCCCCGGCAATGGCGCCGACGGCGTCATCGCCGCGCTCGACTATCTGATCGCCTCGAACCGCAAGAGCTTCGGCGACACGGTTCCCGCGTTCGACGACGGCCGCCTCGACGCCAAGGGCAAGCATGTCGTTGTCATCGGCGGCGGCGACACCGCGATGGACTGTGTCCGCACCGCCGTCCGTCAGGGCGCGAAATCGGTGAAGTGCCTCTATCGCCGCGACCGCGAGAATATGCCGGGCTCGCAGCGCGAGGTCGCCAACGCCGAGGAGGAAGGCGTCGAGTTCGTCTGGCTTTCGGCCCCCGAAAGCTTCACCGCCGACAAGCATGTGAAGCAAGTCGCGGTCGCGGGGATGCGCCTCGGCGCCCCCGACGCGAGCGGCCGCCGCACCCCCGAGGCCGATCCGGGCCGCAAGTTCGACGTGCCCGCCGACATGGTGATCAAGGCCTTGGGCTTCGATCCCGAAGAGCTGCCGCACCTGTTCGGCTCGCCCGATCTCAGTGTCACGCGCTGGGGCACTTTGCGCGTCGATCACCAGACGATGATGACCAGCCTGCCGGGCGTTTTCGCCGCCGGCGACATCGTGCGCGGCGCCAGCCTGGTCGTCTGGGGCATCCGCGACGGCCGCGACGTCAGCGAGCAGATGGCAAAGTGGTTGAAAGCGAAAGCCAAAAGCGAAAAGAAGGCAGCATGACCAACAGGGAAGGAATTTTCATCATGCTGTCGTTCAAATCGATCATGCTTGCCGGTGCCGCCGCGATGCTGCCGCTCGCCGCGCCCGCTTTTGCCGCGCCCAAGGAGGCGCCGGTTGCGGAGGTTATTGTCCCCGCGCCTGAAACCGAAGCCGACGCGGCGGTCGAGGCCGACAGCGAGGAAACAGCTGCGCAGGCAAAGGCGAAGTTCGAGCGCGAGATGGACGAAGCCGTCGCGATGATCGAAAAGATGTTCGACACGAGCGACCTGCCGCCGATCGAGCCGGCGCGCCTCGCGCTTGCGCAAAAAACGATGGGCGCACTGATTCCGGGCGGCAGCCTCGAGCGGATGATGGACAATCTTTACGGCAAGATGTTCAAGACGCTGATGGGCGAGTTCGGCGGCCAGTCCGACCTGATGCTCTCGATCAAGACCGGCGTCGAAAGCGAACAGATCGCGAAGCTCGACGAAGCGACCAAGGGCAAGGTTGCCGATATGTTCGACCCGCACCGCAAGGAGCGCGAGGACCAGATCACCAGGGTCGTGAAGCCGCTGATCAGCGAGGTGCTGGGCGACATGGAACCTCCGATGCGCGAAGGCATGTCGAAAGCCTATGCGCGCAAGTTCACCGCGGCGCAGCTCACCGACCTCAACACCTTTCTCGCGACACCGACGGGCACGATCTACGCCAACGAATGGATGGCGCTGCAGGCCGATCCCGAAGTGATGCTCGCGGTGATCAAGGCGGTGCCGCCGCTGATCACCAAATTCATCGATCGCGCGCCCGAGATCGAGAAGGATTTCAAGGATCTGCCGAAGGAAAAGCAGCTGTCGGACTTCAGCGACAAGGAACTCGGCAAGCTCGCCAAGCTGATGAAGGTCGACGTGAAGGTGCTGAAGGAACAGCGCGACATGTGGAACACCGACAGCGTGGAAGCGACCGAGGCGGTCGCGGTCGACGCGGCGGACGATCATGCCGTCGATGCCGCGGCCGACGCCGCCGACGCGGCGGCAGCGACGGCCGATGCCGCGGCTGACGCAGCGGTGGCGTACGACGATCCCGCCTATGACCGCAGCAACTGGTCGGCGGCCGATCTGAAGCGCGTCGAGGACCTTGAGACTGCCTATGAGAATGCTTCGCTCGCCGCGCAGCAGGCCGCCGAGGAAGCCGCTGAAAACGCGCGCAAGAAACTGCCCAAATAAGCCCTCCGTCAGGACGACCAAGATGACCCACTACCCCACCCCCGATCACGCGCGGCTCGCTGCGACAGGCATGTATCGCCCCGACATGGAGTCCGATGCCTGCGGCGTCGGCATGGTCGCGGCGACCGACGGCAAGCCGTCGCGCCGCGTCGTCGAGGCGGCGATCGAGGCGCTGCGTGCCGTGTGGCACCGCGGCGCGGTCGACGCCGACGGCAAGACCGGGGACGGGGCGGGCATCCATGTCGACCTGCCCGTTCGCTTCTTCGACGATGCGATCGCCGCGTCGGGCCACAAGGTGCGCCCGAACCGCCTCGCCGTCGGCATGGTCTTCCTGCCGCGCACCGATCTGGGCGCGCAGGAGGAATGCCGCACGATCGTCGAGGCCGAGATCATCGACGCGGGCTTTACCATCTATGGCTGGCGCCAGGTTCCGGTCGACGTGTCGGTGATCGGCGACAAGGCGCAGCGCACGCGCCCCGAGATCGAGCAGATCATGATCGCGGGCCCCCTGCCCGACGAACAATCGATCGACGAGTTCGAAAAGCAGCTCTATCTCGTCCGCCGCCGCATCGAAAAGAAGGTGATCGCGGCGCAGATCGCCGACTTCTATATCTGCAGCCTTTCGGCGCGCTCGATCATCTACAAGGGGCTGTTCCTTGCCGAGAGCCTTGCGGACTTCTACCCCGACCTCACGAACAAGCTGTTCGAAAGCCGGGTTGCGATCTTCCACCAGCGCTATTCGACCAACACCTTCCCGCAATGGTGGCTCGCCCAGCCCTTCCGCTGCCTCGCGCACAATGGCGAGATCAACACGATCCGCGGCAACAAGAACTGGATGAAGAGCCACGAGATCAAGATGGCGAGCCTCGCGTTCGGCGAGCATAGCGAAGACATCAAGCCGGTGATCCCGGCGGGCGCGTCGGACACGGCCGCGCTCGACGCGGTGTTCGAGGCGCTGTGCCGCGCCGGCCGCGACGCGCCGACCGCGAAGCTGATCCTCGTTCCCGAAGCGTGGACGACCGAATGCGACGTCCCCGACAACCACCGCGCGATGTACAGCTACCTCGCCAGCGTCATGGAGCCGTGGGACGGCCCCGCCGCGCTCGCGATGACCGACGGCCGCTGGGCGGTCGCGGGCATGGACCGCAACGCGCTGCGTCCGCTGCGCTACACGCTCACCGCCGACAATCTGCTCGTCGTCGGTTCAGAAAGCGGCATGGTGCTGTTGCCCGAAGCGAGCATCCGCAAGAAGGGCCGCCTTGGCCCGGGCCAGATGATCGCGGTCGATCTCGACGACGGCACGCTCTATGAAGACCGCGCGATCAAGGACAAGATCGCCGACGCGCAGGATTATCCTTCGCGCGTCAAGGGTTTCCGCACGATGGCCGACCTGCCCAAGGGCGGCAAGTCGAGCCTGCCCGCCTTCGATCGGGGCGAGCTGCTGCGCCGCCAGATCGCCGCCGGCCTGACCATGGAGGATATGGAGCTGATCCTCAGCCCGATGGTCGAGGATGCGAAGGAAGCGATCGGCTCGATGGGCGACGATACGCCGCTCGCGGTCATCTCGGACAAGCCGCGCCACGTCGCGCAATTCTTCCGCCAGAATTTCAGCCAGGTCACCAACCCGCCGATCGACAGCTTACGCGAACGGCATGTGATGAGCCTCAAGACGCGCTTCGCGAACCTCGCGAACATCCTCGACGAAAAGGGGCAGAGCGATCATGTCCTCGTGATCGATTCGCCGGTGCTCGTCGGCGACGACTGGGATCGCCTCCGCGCCTATTTCGGCGATGCGGTCGCCGACATCGACTGCACTTTCCCGGCGGGGGGCGATGCCTCGACGCTGCGCGAAGCGATCGCGCGCGTCCGCCGCGAGGCGGAGGATGCGGTGCGCGCCGGACGCTCCGAACTCTTCCTCACCGACCAGAATATCGGCGAGGGCCGCGTCGGCGTGGCCATGGTGCTCGCCGCCGCCGCGGTGCACACGCATCTCGTGCGCAAGGGCCTGCGCAGCTACGCCTCGATCAACGTCCGCTCGGCCGAGGTGCTCGACACGCACGCGTTCGCGGTGCTCGTCGGCGTCGGCGCGACGACGGTCCATGCCTATTTGACCGAAGCGGCGATCGCCGATCGTCAGGCGCGCGGCCTGTTCGGCGAACTGTCGCTCGACGAATGCCGCCTGCGCTTCCGCAAGGCGATCGACGACGGCCTTTTGAAGATCCTCGCGAAGATGGGGATCGCGGTGATCTCCTCCTATCGCGGCGGCTATAATTTCGAGGCGGTCGGCCTGTCGCGCGCGCTTGTCAACGACCTCTTCCCCGGCATGCCGGCGAAGATTTCGGGCGAAGGCTATCAGTCGCTCTTCCTCAACGCGACCGACAAGCATGCGGCGGCGTTCGAAAGCCGCGTCACGACCCTGCCGATCGGCGGCTTCTATCGCCAGCGCGCGGGCGGCGAGGCGCATGCCTATTCGGCACAGCTGATGCACCTGCTTCAGACCGCGGTCGCGACCGACAGCTATTCGACCTATCTGCAATTCTCGCGCGGGGTCGCCGACCTGCCGCCGATTTACCTTCGCGACCTCGTCGAATTCAATTATCCGGCGCAGGGCGTGCCGCTCGACAGCGTCGAGGCGATCACCGAGATCCGCAAGCGCTTCGTCACCCCCGGCATGTCGCTGGGCGCATTGTCGCCCGAGGCGCATGAGACGCTGGCGATCGCGATGAACCGCATCGGCGCCAAGGCGGTGTCGGGCGAAGGCGGCGAGGCGAGCGAACGCTATCGTCCCTATGCCAATGGCGACAATGCCAACAGCAACATCAAGCAGATCGCGAGCGGCCGTTTCGGCGTCACCGCCGAATATCTCGGCGCGTGCGACGAGATCGAGATCAAGGTCGCGCAGGGTGCCAAGCCCGGCGAAGGCGGCCAGCTTCCGGGCTTCAAGGTCACCGAGTTCATCGCGCGGCTGCGCCATGCGACGCCGGGCGTGACGCTGATCTCGCCGCCGCCGCACCACGACATCTATTCGATCGAGGATTTGGCGCAGCTCATCTACGACCTCAAGCAGATCAACCCCAAGGCGCGCGTCTGCGTGAAACTGGTTTCCAGCGCGGGCATCGGCACGGTCGCCGCGGGGGTCGCCAAGGCCCACGCCGACGTGATCCTCGTCGCGGGCAACACCGGCGGCACCGGCGCAAGCCCGCAGACCAGCGTCAAATATGCCGGCACGCCTTGGGAAATGGGGCTCAGCGAAGTCAATCAGGTGCTCACGCTCAATGGCCTTCGCCACCGCATCCGCCTGCGCACCGACGGCGGGCTCAAGACCGGGCGCGACATCGTGATCGCCGCGATCCTCGGCGCAGAGGAATATGGCATCGGCACCTTGAGCCTCGTTGCCATGGGCTGCATCATGGTGCGCCAGTGCCATTCGAACACCTGTCCCGTCGGCGTCTGCACGCAGGATGAAAAGCTGCGGGCGAAGTTCACGGGGACGCCGGAAAAGGTCATCAACCTGATGACCTTCATCGCCGAGGAGGTACGCGAAATCCTTGCCAGGCTCGGCTGCCGCAGCCTCGACGAGGTGATCGGCCGCACCGAGCTGCTGCGCCAGGTCAGCCGCGGCGCCGAGCATCTCGACGATCTCGACCTCAACCCGATCCTGGCCAAGGTCGACGCGCCCGACGATCAGCGCCGCTCGCAGGGGCCGAACTTCCGCAACCCGGTGCCCGACAGCCTCGATGCGCAGATCTTGAACGACGCCAGGCCCTTGTTCGAGCGCGGCGAGCGCATGCAGCTGACCTACAACGTCCGCAACACGCACCGCGCCGTCGGGACGCGCCTGTCGGCCGAGGTCACCGCGCGCTTCGGGATGAAGGGGCTTTCCGACGACCATGTGCAGGTCCGCCTGCGCGGCACCGCGGGCCAGTCGCTCGGCGCCTTCCTCTGTCAGGGCGTGACGCTCGAAGTGTTCGGCGACGCCAACGACTATGTCGGCAAGGGCCTGTCGGGCGGCCGCATCATCGTGCGCCCCACGGTGTCGAGCCCGCTCGTCAGCCAGCACAACAGCATCGTCGGCAACACCGTCCTCTATGGCGCGACCGCGGGCACACTGCTTGCGGCGGGGCAGGCGGGCGAGCGCTTCGCGGTCCGCAACTCGGGCGCGCGTGTCGTCGTCGAGGGCTGCGGCGCGAACGGCTGCGAATATATGACCGGCGGCACCGCGGTGATCCTCGGCCCCGTCGGATCGAACTTCGGCGCGGGCATGACCGGCGGCATGGCGTTCATCCTCGACACCGACGACCAGTTCGAACGCCGGGCGAACGGCGAATCGATCGTCTGGCAGCGGCTCGCGAGCAGTCATTGGGAGGCCGTGCTGAAGGATCTCGTCGAGGAGCATGCCAAGGCGACGGGCAGCAAATGGTCGGCCGAGGTGCTCGCCGACTGGGACCGCTGGCGGACCCGTTTCTGGCAGGTTTGCCCGAAGGAGATGCTGAGCCGCCTGACGCATTCGCTGAACGAGGAAGAGGTCGAGGTCGTCGCGGCGGAGTAAATCCATCCTCCCTGTGGGGAAGCCATGGGGAGGGGGACCGCGGGCAAAGCACGGGGTGGAGGGGCCGCGACGCGAGCGCTAAAGACCCTCCGTCAGCGGCTGCGCCACTACCACCTCCCCATGGCTTCGCCACAGGGAGGATTATTGAACGCAGCGGCTGTGCGTTTCGTCGCCTTGCCGCCGCCGTTCAGCGCAGCGAAAGCGTCCTCCGGCTATAGCGCCGCATCGATTTTCGCATCCCGAAAGGATGAAGCCATGCGCTCGACTGCAAAATTGTCCCTGGTCGCCCTCCCCCTGCTCGCGCTCGCCGCGCCGCTGCCGGCTGCGGCCAACGAGATGCAGGGCGCCGTCGCGACGCTCAACGATCCCGCGGCGCAGGACCGCATGGCAGACACGATCACCGCGATGGTCGGCACGTACATCAGGAAGTGGATGTGGTGAATGAGA
>CBJKNR010000125.1:0-8991 GCA_966417555.1 uncultured Sphingopyxis sp. | reverse complement strand
GGGCGCAGATAGCCGACCATGCCGCACGCGCTGCACGCGGGGCGATCAAGTAGCGGTCCCGCCCACGGAACCCGATTGTCGCATACGGTGCACCAGGCATTGAGATGCTCGCCATGCATGTGGATCAGCCGCTTCGCCCCCGCGCGTTCGTGGAGGTCGTCGACATTCTGCGTCACGATCAGCAGGTCGCCTGGCCATTCGGCATCGAACCGCGCGAGCGCCCTGTGCGCTGCATTGGGCTCCTTGGTCCGGATTGCCTCGCGCCGCATGTCGTAGAAGCGAAGGACAAGGTCGGGATCGCGCGCAAAGGCCTCGGGGGTCGCGACATCCTCGACGCGGTGCTGTTCCCACAGGCCGCCCGCGTCGCGGAAGGTGTCGATGCCGCTTTCGGCCGAAACGCCAGCGCCGGTCAGTATGACGATATTCCGGATGCGATTCATGATTCCTCTCTATCCGCTCGTGCCGAGCCCTTCGACTGCCTTCAGCAGGCGCTTGGGATAAACTTCATCCCGGGGATGAAGTCGAGACACCCCTATATGTGGTACAAGGACGTGGGGCATCTCGACTTCGCTCGATGCGAACGGCTAAGGGGATGCCGAAAATCAGGGGACGGAACATGACCAGCATCGGCATTATCGGCAGCGAAGGGCGGATGGGCGTCGCGCTTGCCGCCGCCATTTCCGAGGCGGGGCAGCGCAGCTGCGGTGTCGACAAGGGCGGCAATGTGGCGAAGCTCGTGGCGGGGGCCGACGTGCTCGTCGACTTCTCCTCGCCCGCCGCGCTCGAGGCGACGCTCGACGCCTGCGTCGTGGCGCGCAAGCCGATCGTCATCGGCACGACGGGGCTCGAGGAGCGGCATCATTATCTCATCGACGATGCCGCGAAGGATATTGCGATCCTCCAGACGGGCAACACGTCGCTCGGCGTCACCCTGCTCGCGCATCTGGTCCGCGAGGCGGCGGCACGGCTCGATCCCGAATATGATATCGAAATCGTCGAGATGCACCACCGGATGAAGGTCGATGCGCCGAGCGGCACGGCGTTGCTGCTCGGGCAGGCGGCCGCTGCCGGGCGCGGCATCGACCTCGGCAAATGCTCCGAACGCGGGCGCGACGGCCTCACCGGTGCACGGGGTCATGGCAAGATCGGCTTTGCGAGCCTGCGCGGCGGCACCGTCGCGGGCGATCATGACGTGATCTTCGCAGGGCCCGAGGAGATGATCACCCTCTCGCACCGCGCCGAAAACCGCATGATCTTCGCGCGCGGCGCTGTGCGTGCGGCGCTGTGGCTGAGGAACCAGAAGCCCGACCGCTACACGATGCCGCAGGTGCTCGGGCTGCCCGAACGGTGAAAAAGGCCGATATTTTCGAATTCTACCGACGGCTTGCCGAGCTCAATCCGAGCCCCGAGACCGAGCTCGAGTTCGGCAACACCTATCAGCTGCTCGTCGCGGTCGTGCTCTCGGCGCAGGCGACCGACGTCGGGGTGAACAAGGCGACGCGGAAACTGTTCGAGGAGGTCAAGACCCCGCAGGCGATGCTCGACCTCGGCGAGGAGGGGCTGAAACAGCACATCAAGACGATCGGGCTGTTCAATGCGAAGGCGAAAAATGTCATCGCGCTCAGCGAAATTCTCGTCCGCGACCATGACGGCGAGGTGCCCGCCGACCGCGACACGCTCGTCGAACTCCCCGGCGTCGGGCGCAAGACCGCCAATGTCGTGATGAACTGTGCCTTCGGAGCGGAAACCTTCGCGGTCGATACGCATATTTTCCGCGTCGGCAATCGCACCGGCCTTGCGCCCGGCAAAACCCCGCTCGCGGTCGAAAAGAAGCTCGAGAAAGAAACTCCCGCTCCTTTTCGCGTCGGCGCGCACCACTGGCTGATCCTCCACGGCCGCTACATCTGCAAGGCGCGCACGCCCGAATGCTGGCGCTGCCCGGTGGCCGACCTTTGCCGCTACAAGCCCAAGACGCCGGCGCCGAAGACGAAGAAGATTGCCGCGTAGAATAAGGACCAGCCCCCCGGACGTTATCCGGGATTGTCGAAGCGCATTTCTTCCGCCAGCATGGCGGAGACCAGCTTCACGGGAAGAAAGGCGGGGCTGCGAAAGGCCCGGCCCGACGGATTAAAACCAGAATATTCAAAGGGGTCGACGATATGCGCTTTGTTTCCGCTTTCCTTGCTTCTGCCGCTATGCTGGCCGCGGCGCCGGTCTTTGCCAAACCTGCCGATGCTGACGCGGCCAAGAAGATATTGAAGGACAGCATCGCGATCCCCACGGTCGCCGGCCGCGGCAAGGTGCCCGAACTCGCCGCCTATTATGCGAGCGTGCTCAAGGCCGCGGGCTATGCCGACGCCGACATCGAGATCACCCCGATGGGCGAAACCGCGACCTTCGCCGCGACGCTGCACGGGACGACGAAGGCGAAGCCGATCGTGCTGCTCGGCCATATGGACGTTGTCGAAGCCAACCCCAAGGACTGGACGCGCGATCCCTTCGTGCCGGTCGAGGAGAATGGCTATATTTTCGGCCGCGGGTCGGAGGACAACAAGTTCGACGTCTCGATGATGGTCGCGACGATGGCCCAGCTCAGGAAGGACGGCTTCAGGCCGAAGCGCTCGATCATCCTCCTGCTGTCGGGCGACGAGGAAACCTCGATGACGACGACGCGCGCGCTCGCGGCGAAATACAAGGGCGCCGAATTCGCGCTGAACGGCGATGGTGGCGGCGGGCTGATCGGCGAAGACGGCAAGCCCAAATATTACGGGCTGCAGGTGGGCGAAAAGACCTATGCCGACTTCACGCTCGAGGTGACCAACCCCGGCGGCCACAGCTCGCGCCCGACGGGCAGCAATGCGATCGTCCAGCTCGCAAATGCGCTCGCCAAGGTCGGTGCTTATCGCTTCGCGCCGCAGCAGAACGAGCTGACCAAGGTCGGTATGCCGATTGTCGCCGATCAGGTCGGCGGTGAGATCGGCGCGGTGCTCCGCGCCTTTGCGGCCAACCCCGCCGATGCGAAAGCCATCGCCGCGATCCGCGCCGAACCCGAATATGTCGGCCAGATCGGCACGACCTGTGTGCCGACGCTGGTGCAGGGCGGCCATGCCGAAAATGCGCTTCCCCAAAGGGCAACGGCGAATATCAACTGCCGCATCTTTCCCGGCGTCGCGGTCGAAACCGTGCGCGCCGAGCTCGAACGGGTCATCGCCGACCCCGCGGTCAAGGTGAACACCGACCCCGACGCCAGCGCGAGCGATGCGTCGCCGCTGCGCCCCGATGTCGTTGCGGCGGTGACGAAGGCGGTGCATGCGCGTGCGCCGGGCCTGCCGATCATACCCTCAATGAGTGCGGGCGCGACCGACAGCTATCATTTCCGCATTCAGGGCGTGCCGAGCTACGGTGTCGCAGGCCTCTTCTCGAAGGCAAGCGACAGCTATGCGCACGGCCTCAACGAGCGTGTGCCCGTCGACGCAATCACCCCCGCGCTCGCGCATTGGGACAGCCTGCTGCGCGACCTGTCGAAATAGCTTTCCGCCCGTATCGCCGGGGTGATGAGCCTTTTCATCCCCCGGCCTGCGGTCGAGCGCAGGGTCATTTCCGTGCTGCGGCGCTCCGGTCGCGAATCGCCTTGAATTCGCTGCCGGCCTTCCATTCGGGCCATTTGGCCGAGCGCGCGAGTTCGTCGCCGATCGTATGGAAGAGCGAAATATCCTGCACGGCGCCGCCCAGGTTCCAGCTTTCATCCCACGCGTCGCACGCCTGATGATAGCATTTGCCGGTATAGGCATCGACCCACGCCTGCCCGGCGGGCTTGCCGCCCTCGACGAGGTCCGAGGCGCCCGCGATGCCCATCATCAGAAGGACGGGAACGCCGCGCTTGGCGAGGCTGAAATGGTCGGCGCGGTAGAAGAGGCCGCGTTCGGGAAGGCTTTCGACCGAAACGGTGCGGCCCTGCGTCGCGGCGACGCGCGCGAGATCGTCCTCGAGCGTGCCCTGGCCCTTGCCGACGAGGACGACGTCCTTCGCGCGTCCGGCGGTCTGGAGGATGTCGAGGCCGAGGTTGGCGACGGTCTTTTCGACCGGAAAGACAGGGTTCGCGGCATAGGCTTCGGATCCCAGCAGCCCGCGCTCCTCGGCGGTCCAGAAGGCGAAGGCGACCGTGCGGTCGGGGGCGGGGGCGGCCTTGAACAGCCGCGCTATCTCGAACAAGCCTGCAACGCCGAGCGCATCGTCGTTGGCGCCGGCGCGATAGATGCGGCCCTTCTCGTCGGGCGGCCCCTCGCCATAGGCGTCCCAATGCGCGCCGTACATCACCACCTCGTCGGGGTGTTTCGCGCCGGGGATCTTCGCGAGGACATTCTGGCTCTGCACGACTTCCTGCGTCACCGGAATCGCGGCGTTGAAGCCGGTCCCGAGATCGACGGGCCTGAAATCCTTGCGGCGCGCCGCGATGCGCAGTTTTGCGAGATCCTGTCCGGCGTCGGCGAAGAGTTTGGTCGCGGTTTCGCCCGAGATCCAGCCTTGCAGCGCGAGGCTCGTGACCTTTTCGGGCGGCACGACGAGACCGTAATTTTCGCCGCCGCCGCTCTTGACGACGTTCCAGCCATAGCCGACGCCGTCGGCGTCGTGGACGATCAGCGCGGCGATCGCGCCGCGTCGCGCGGCTTCCTCGAACTTGTAGGTCCAGCGGCCATAATAGGTCATCGTCCGCCCGCCGAACCTGCCGAAGCTGTCCTCGCCCTTCGCTGCGACGAAATCGGGGTCGTTGATCAGGAAGACCGCGACCTTGCCTTTCAGATCCTGTCCCTTGAAATCGTCCCAGCCGCGTTCGGGGGCGGTGACACCATATCCGACGAATACCATCGGCGCGTTTTGGACGACGGCCTGCTCCTTCGGCTGGAGCGTCGAGACATAGATGTCGGTTCCGGAGGTGAGCGGGGTCGCGGCCCCCTTGCGCTCGAAGCCGAGCGTCGTCGGCGTGCCGAGACGTGTGTGGAGCAAAGGCACGGGCTGCGTCCAGCCGCCGTCCGGGCCCGCGGGCTCGAGCCCCAATGCCTGCAGCCGGCCGATCAGATAGCCGATCGTGCGTTCCTCGCCGACGGTGCCGGGCGCGCGGCCCCGAAACTGGTCCGACGCGAGGGTGCGGACGGTTTCGGCGAGGTTGGCGGCGTCAATGCCCGATTGCGCGGACGCTGGCGCGGCGATGGCGGCGGCGAGCAAGAGGGCAGCGGCGATAGGACGGGGCATGGGGAGCTTTCTGTTCTTCAATGGTCGAGGCAGCGTTTGAGATAGGCGCGGGCGCCGCCGAAGTCGCGCATTTCCATCTTCATCGGCATGGTGCTGCCGATGGTTAGGGTGAGCGTGAAGACGGCGGGGAATTTGTCGAGATTCTCGACATGGCCCAGCGGGACGTCGTACCAGATGCGGCCCTCGCCGATCGGATAGCTCGTCACTTCGACCTCGCCGTCGCCGATGCCGGTGATCGCAAGCTTTGCCTTGCGCGGTTTGAACTCGCGCGTTTCGCCCTTTTCGAGCGGCTTGGGGTCGCCCGCGCGCGCGCGATCAGAGATGGCGAGCTTCATATTGCTCGTGTCGCTCGCTACCGAGAGCACCCAGCTGCGTTCGGCGTCGGCGGGATCGGTCCATGTCACCCCGCACTGCATCTGGCCACTCCATGGCATTTCGGCAGGCATTTCGGGGGGCTGGTCGGCGAGCATCAGGAACGGCAACAAGGCCGGTGCGGGGAGAAGGGGCATGACAGGGCTTCGCGTTTCGGGTTTGGAAACCGGGTCTTAGCATGAAGGGCCGCATTGTGAACCGCCACGGTGACGATGGCGGCCGAGTACGTTAGGGGCAGGCGATGACTGTTTCCGTTGCAGATTCGCCCCGGCGCCTGCTGGTTACCGCGGGAGCGCTCGCGCTCGCCGCTTGCGGACCGAAGCCGCCGCTGCGCATCATGGCGTGCGATGCGGTGCCGGCAGCGACTGTGACGATGGACGCGGATGGCCGGCTGGCGCGCACGACGCTGTCGGTGCTGACCTATAATCTGGAGGGGCTGGGCTGGCCGGCGCGCAAGGGGCGAGCGGCCGAGCTGAGGGCGATCGGCGACCGGCTGGCGGCCATGCGCGAAGCAGGGACCGGGCCCGACGTCATCCTGTTCCAGGAGATGTTCAGCGGCGCGGCGAAGCGCGCGGTCGCGGCGAGCGGCTATCCGGCGATCGCGCCGGGGCCGCGGCGGACGACCCGGCCCTATATCGGCGATTATGAGAAGGTGGCGGGCAAGGCCAAGCCGCTGAAAGGCGAACTCGGCATCAGGCTGCTCGGGGGCGGGCTGGCGATCGCGTCGCGCTATCCGATCGCCGAGAGTGCGCTCGACGCCTATGGCCGGCGCGCCTGCGCGGGGCTTGACTGCCTGTCGAACAAGGGGGTGATGCTGGCGCGGATCGCAATACCGGGCGTGCCCGCGCCGATCGACGTCTATAACACGCATATGAATTCGCGCGGCGCATCGAAGGTGTCCGAGGCGCGCAACGGCGAGGCGCATGCGCGGCAGGCGCTGGCGGCGTCGAAGTTCATCGCGCGCACGCAGGACCTGACCGCCCCGCTGATCTTTGGCGGCGATTTCAACATGCGCCATTCGGAGGATCGCTGGGCGGAATTTTCCGAATATCACCCGCTGACGCTCGTGCATGAAGTGTGCGTCGATCCGGCGTCGGGATGCGCGGTCAGGATGTCGTGGGACGGCGATGCGCCGTGGATGGATACGCAGGACCTGCAATTCTTTGCCGACGGCGAGCGGGTGACGGTGCGGCCGATCCGCGCCCAAGCGATGTTCGACGGCGGCGAGAGCGGGCCGCAGCTGTCGGACCATGACGGGTTTCTCGTGACCTATGAACTCAGCTGGCCGGCGGGGATGGCGGCGAAACCGGCCTGCGAAATGATGCGGGCTAGTAAAGCGCCACGAGCAACATTGCGAGAGTCGCGGCGATGAACACGAAGATCGCTGCTTTGGCGCCATGGAGCCGCACGAACCGCGCCATCCGGACTTCGGCGGGCGGCCAGTCGGCGACCGGCTCGTGCTCGTCATTTTCATGCACGGCGGCAGAGCGCGGGAAGGCGGGATGCGACGCGAGCCCCGGCCCGCTGATGCCGCTCGCCAGCGCGAGCTTTTCGAACGCGACCGCCATTTTCTCCCGCTGGAGACATTGACGCACCTCGGCGTGCCGCGGGTCGTCCGACGCCGGCAGCGCGTCGACGAGGCGTTCGACGGCGATATCGAGTGCGTGGAGATCGTCGATCGCTTCCATCGCGCGCGGGCGGTCGCCGCGCTCGAGCGCAAGCTGCAATCTGGTCAGCGACAGCATTCCGGTGCGCCAAAGCTGGAGGCCGAGAGCATAGTCCCCCGCCGCGGAGGCGGCCGCGTCCGATGGTGCGCCGGGATCGGTCCTATGATCCTCGTGCCGGGTCGAAAGGGCGTTCATGATCCTTGCTCCTGCCTCCGCTGCCCCCGAGTTCGCGCTAGAACGAACGAGGACGGCGGAGAAAGTCCCGATCAGACCCGCCGTGCCGTGGATGCGCCGGGTGGCGGCAGAACGAAATGGGGGCGCCGGCAGCAGCAGGCCGGCACCCCCGTTCGCGCGCCAAAAGAGTCGCGCCGCGCTAGTCTTCGGCGAGCACCGGGATGGCCTCGTCGACGATATTGCCCGACTGGCGGTCGAACAGCCGGCGATACTGGCCGTTGGCGTTGGCGAGCAGCGTTTCATGGTCGCCATCCTCGATGACGCGGCCCTGATCGAAGACGAGGATCCGGTCGAGCGTGCGCACGGTCGACAACCGGTGCGCGATGACGATCGCGGTGCGGCCCTTCATCAGCCGGTCCATCGCCTGCTGGATCAGCGCCTCGCTTTCCGAATCGAGGCTCGACGTCGCCTCGTCGAGGATCAGGATCGGCGCGTCGGCGAGGAAGGCGCGCGCAAGCGCGACGCGCTGGCGCTCGCCGCCCGACAGCTTGACTCCGCGTTCGCCGACGAGCGTCGCATAGCCGCGCGGCAGCCGGGCGATGAAGTCGTGCGCGTTGGCGAGCCGCGCCGCCGCCTCGACCTCGGCGCGGGTCGCGTCGGGACGGGCATAGGCGATATTGTCGGCAAGGCTGCGGTGGAACAGGATCGGTTCCTGCTGGACGATCGCGATCTGCGCGCGCAGCGACTGCTGCGTCGCGTGCGAGACATCCTGCCCGTCGATCGTCACCCGGCCCTCGTTGACGTCGTAAAGTCGCTGGATCAGCTTGACGAAACTCGTCTTGCCCGAACCCGAATGGCCGACAAGCCCGACCCGCTCGCCGCCGCGGATCAGGACGCCCAGATGCTCATAGAGCGGCGTCTCGTGCCCGCCATAACGGAAGGTGACGTCGTCGAAGCGCACCTCGCCCGCGCCGATGCGGATTGGTTCGGCGTCGGCGCGGTCCTCGATCCCGAGCGGCTGATCGTGGAGGTCGACCAGTTCCTCCATCTCGTTCACCGAGCGTTGCAGGTGATGGATGTGAAAGCCGATATCGACGAGATAGCCGTGGACGACGAAATAGCTGGTCAGCACGAAAGTGACGTCGCCCGGCGTCGCGGCGCCGCGCCACCACAGCCAGATCGCCGCGCCGGTGATCGCGCTGCGCACGACCCAGAGAAGCAGGATCTGCGCGCTGCCCGACCAGGTGTAGCGCATCCACGTCCGCCGCGTGCGCTTCACCCATTTGGCGAGCAAGGTTTCGACGCGCGCCTCCTCGCGGTCCTCGGCACCGAACGCCTTGACGACGGCGTTCGAACCGATCGCGTCCGAGAGGAGGCCGCCGAGCTTCGTGTCCCACGCGTTCGACAGGGTCGCGGCGGGCGACGCCCAGCGCGCGGCGAGCACGACCGTCATCGCGACATAGGCGGCGGCGCCGACGCCCATGACGATCCCGAGCAGCGGCCAGTGCCAGCCGAGCAGGAGCATCGT
>CBJKNR010000124.1:0-9022 GCA_966417555.1 uncultured Sphingopyxis sp. | reverse complement strand
TTCGGCGGGGGCCAGCCCTTCGCCTTCACCATCCTTCAGGCTGAAGGCCGCGTAGAGATAGGTGCAGAGCAGATTCTGCTCGAGTTCGGCGGCTTCGTAGAGCGCATGAAGGATTTTCTCGCGGGTCACGGCAGTCTTGGCGTCGTCCATTTCTGGCTCTCCTTTTCGGCGCCAGAATAAGGTGGGCGATAGCTGCGGGTTAGACGCGTTTGGTGAAAAGACGAGTGTACCAAATCCGCCCGCAGCAAGCCCGCGAGCTAAAGCGGCCCGAGCCCTTGCAGGATGGACCTTGGGCCGGCGGGGTCTCGTCCCCGAGACGCGGGGGACGATCGCCGCATGCGGCCTTTCAGGCCTCCGGATCGTTCCCCCAACCGGCCCTCGCCGGCTCGAAACGCGAACCGTTTTCAAGGGTCCGGTGCACGGGGCAGCGGTCGGCGACCCCGATCAATTCCTCATATTGCGCGGCATCGATCGCACCTTCGATCTCGACGCTGCGGCTGAAGATATCGGGCTGATCGAGCCCCTGTTCCTTGCGGTGGCGCACGCCCGTACGGATGCGTTCGACCGGCCAGCCCTTGCGCGCGGCATAAAGTCGCAAGGTCATTGTCGTGCAGGCGGCGAGCGCGGCCGACAGCAGGTTGAAGGGGGTCGGCCCCGAGCCGAGGCCACCGAGCTTCTCGGGTTCGTCGACGATGAAGTTCGCCTTGCCTGCGCGCATCGCGAGCTGGAACTTGCCGAGCCCGGTTTCCTCGGCCTCGGCATCGAAAGGACTCAGCGCCGTAGGCAGCGGTTCGGGCAGATAGCGCGTCGCCCAGGCGCCGATCATGTCGGCGGCGAAATCCGCATCCTCCGGCCGGCCGAGGAGATGGTCGGCCCCGTCGAGCGAAATATAGCTTTTCGGATGTTTTGCCGCGAGATAGAGGCTTGTCACATTGTCGATCCCGACCGTCTGGTCGACGGGCGAGTGCAGCAACAGCAGCGGCCGCCGCAGCGTCGCGAGATGCACACCCAGCTCCTGCTCGCGCAAATTCCTGACCAGTTCGCGTCCCACCGCAAAGGGCCGGCCGCCGATCGATACCATCCCCTGCCCCTCGAGTTCGATACGCGCAAGCGCATCGGGATCGAATTGCGAGAGGACATGATCGACGTCGAATGGCGCTGCAATCGTCGCGACCGCACGAACCCCGGGCAGCGAACCTGCTGCCGCGATGGTCGCCGCCCCGCCAAGACTGTGGCCGACAAGGAGCATCGGCGGCATGCCGGCAGCTTCCATGGCTCCTGCGGCGACCACCAGATCTTCGACATTATGGCTGAACCCGGTTCCGCCGAACTCCCCTTCGCTCGCGCCGAGACCGGTGAAATCGAAACGCAGGACGCCGATCCCCGCACCTGCCAGGCGGCGAGCGATGCGCACGGCTGCCTTGTTGTCCTTCCCGCACGTAAAGCAATGCGCGAACAGTGCCCATGCGCGAACGGGTCCGACGGGAAGTTCGAGCCGCCCCGACAGACGCTCGCCCGCGGCATTGGGGAAGTCGAAAGCACGCGTCGGCATCGATCAGGCTTCCTGTTTTCCGAGCACCGCCTCGGTGATCGACCTCGGAAGCGGGAGCGGCTTCTCGACGCGTGCGACCCATGGCAGGATGATCAGGAAATGCGCGGAATAATAGGCCGCGGCGAGCTGCGAGATCAGAATATAGGGCTGCTCGGCCGGCGCACCGCCGCAATAGCCTAGGACGAACACGCATGGTACCAGCCCGAACCAGAAGAAGCGCTTGAACAGCGGGCGGTAGTGGCCGGAGCGAACCGGCGAGTTGTCGAGCCAGGGAAGGAAGAAGAGAAGAAAGATCGACGAAAACATCGCGAGCACACCCCAGAGTTTCGCGGGCAGGATGAAGTCGACGGTGAAGGCGCGCAGGATCGCGTAGAAGGGCCAGAAATACCATTCGGGAACGATATGCGCCGGTGTCGAAAGCGGGTTCGCCGGGATATAATTGTCGGCATGGCCGAACGCGTTGGGATAGAAAAAGACGATCGTCGCGAAGAGTGTCAGCGCCGCGCCCAGGCTGAACCCGTCCTTGGCCGTATAATAGGGGTGAAAGGGCACCGTATCCTGCGGGTCCTTCACATCAACGCCGGTCGGGTTGTTCGACCCCGGGATATGGATGGACCAGACGTGAAGGGTCGCGACACCGGCGATCACGAACGGCAGAAGATAATGAAGCGCAAAGAAACGATTGAGCGTGGCATTGTCGGGCGCATAGCCGCCCAGCAACCAGGTCTGGATCGGTTCCCCGACGTAGGGAATCGCGCTGAACAGCCCGGTGATCACCTTCGCGCCCCAGAAGCTCATCTGCCCCCATGGCAGGACATAGCCCATGAAGGCCGTCGCCATCAAAAGAGGCAGGATGACCACGCCAAGGAGCCATGCCATTTCGCGCGGCGCCTTGTAGGAGCCGAAATAGAGCCCGCGAAACATGTGGATATAGACCGAGATGAAGAACAGCGACGCGCCGTTCATGTGGAGATAGCGAAGCAACCAGCCGGAATTGACGTCGCGCATGATATGCTCGACCGAGTTGAACGCATAGCCCGTGTTCGCGGCATAATGCATCGCAAGCACGAGGCCGGTGACGATCTGGATCGCCAGCGCGGTCGCGTTGAGGGCGCCGAAATTCCAGAAATAGTTGAGGTTGCGCGGCACGGGGTAGCCGCCGCCGGTCGCGCCGTAGACGAAGCGCGGCAGCGGCAATTTGCTGTCCATCCAGCGCATGAACGGGTGCTTCGGCTCATATTGCTTCGCCCAGGGAAAGCTCATCGCCTTTCGTCCTCCGGTCGCGGAAAAATCAGAGCATCTTCTCGGCTTCGAGCGTTGCCTGCACCGCAGGCATCGCCTTCAGCCGGTCGGCAAGAGCCGCAAGCGCGGGCGGCACTTCGACGCCGAAACGGGCGGCCCAAAGCACCATCGTCAGCACATAATAGTCAGCGACGCTGGGCCGGTCGCCGAACAGGAAGTCGCCCGCGACGGTCCCGGCGAGGTAGCGCATCCGCGCCGTGATATAGGCGCTCGCGGCAGCCTTCCGTTCATCGCTGTCATTGTGCCAGAAGGGCTTGAAGCTTTTGTGGATCTCGGTCGACACATAAGCGAGCGCTTCCAGCAGGCGGGTGCGGCCCATATTCCCCTCGAGACCGAACTGCGGGAACCGGCTGGCGATATAGTCGAGCACCGCGATATTTTCGGTGACGATCTCGCCATCGTCGAGTTCGAGCGCCGGCACATAGGACTTGGGGGTGACGAGGCTGAAATCGGCGCCCGACGCGGTCACCTTCGTCTTCAGATTGACACTTTCGCTTTCGAACGGCGCGCCGGATTCGGCAAGCGCCATATGCGCGGCGACACTGCACGCCCAGGGCGAATGATATAGCTTCATCTAACTGGCTTTCTCTGGAATGGAGGGCCTCTGGCTTCGCAAGGTCGTGTGGACCCGCCGGACGCCTTAAGGAGCAATGCCCGCTCGGGGCGCCGGCTTTACGGGATTGTTCCGGTCGGTCCGCGGCCGGGCGGCAGGGTCATTTCCCGGGCGGCGGCGGGACGTTCTCGAGCCACCAGCCGAATTTCGTCCGGCCCAGTTTCGCGTCGGCGCCGGGGATCAACGAGTCATCGTCGAGCTTCACACCGAAATAGCGCGCCTCTGGATCGACGACGACCTTGCGCGGGTCCTTGTCGAAGGCGAGCACCTTCGAGATGATCTCGTCGAGATGAAATTTCTCGGGTCCGCCGATTTCGATCGTCCGGCCCGCCGGTTTTCCGAGCGCGACCGCGACGACCGCTTCGGCCACATCCTCGGCGGCCATCGGCTGGATGAATGCGTGCGATAGTCGGATTTCGCCGTCGACGACGGCCGACTGGGCGATGCCCCGCAGGAACTCCATAAACTGCGTCGCATGCAAGAGGGTGTAAGGGACGCCGCTCGCACGAATGAGCTCCTCCTGCGCGAGCTTGGCGCGAAAATAGCCGCTGTCCTGCAATTTCTCGGTCCCGACGACCGACAGGGCAACATGATGTTTCACACCTGCGGCCTTTTCCGCTGCGGCGATATTCTTCCCGGCAGCCTGAAAAAAGTCCATCGCCGCCTGATCTTCGAACGAGGGCGAGTTCGCCATGTCGACCACGACATCGGCGCCGCCGAGCGCCTCGGCGAGACCTTGTCCGGTCAGGATGTCGACGCCGGTACTGGGCGCGGCTGCGATCGCTTCATGTCCCAGCGCGGTGAGCTTACCGACGACTTTCGAACCGATGAGCCCGGTTCCGCCGATCACGACAATCTTCATGATTTTGCCTTTCCACTGTCCGGCGCCTTGCGCCCTGTCCCGTCCCTGCTAGCTCGGCGGGTAACGAGGTTGC
Source organism: uncultured Sphingopyxis sp. (assembly GCA_966417555.1). Taxonomy (GTDB): domain Bacteria; phylum Pseudomonadota; class Alphaproteobacteria; order Sphingomonadales; family Sphingomonadaceae; genus Sphingopyxis. The sequence goes on along the minus strand of CBJKNR010000124.1, from coordinate 4,620 downwards.
AGGCCCGAGAAATGTAAAAGCCATAGTACCATGGTTCTCTCATGGTCCGGTAAGGAACGCGGATGGTCCCAGCCGCCCCGATGTGTCATGAACACTCCGTGCGGCAGTCGATCGGCTCGGTTTCAAGCCGCCGGCCTCCGGAAGTTCGCGCGCGCGCGATCGACCTGCGCACGCACGACACAGCGCTCGGCATGATCGTTGATCAGACCCATCGCCTGCAGGAAGGCGTGGACCGTCGTCGGGCCGACGAATTTCCAGCCGCGTTGCTTCAGGTCCTTCGACATGGCGAACGACGTCGGTGAGACGGAGGTCGGGCGGGAGCTCTCGCTCTCGGGCTCGAAGCTCCATACCCAGGCTCCGAGCGAGCCCGTCTCGCGCACCAGCTCCCTGGCGCGTCGCGCATTGTTGATCACCGCCTCGATCTTGCCGCGATGCCGGACAATTCCGGCATCCTGCAGCAGGCGTTCGATATCGTCCGGGCCGAAACCGGCGACGCGATCGAAATCGAAGCCGGCGAATGCCGCCCGAAAATTTTGGCGCTTCACGAGGATGGTGCGCCAACTCAGCCCCGACTGAAAGACCTCAAGACTCAGCGTCTCGAAAAGCTGCCGGTCGTCATTCACGGGAAAGCCCCATTCATGGTCATGATAGGATATATGGTCGGCCGATGCCGCGCACCAGCCGCATCGGGCCTTGCCATCGCTCGCGGTAAACAGAGGGCTCATCTTGCCGTCTTCATGTCGCGCGTGAAGTCTTTCGCAGCGTCGCGCCCATCTTTAGCAGACCACAGCGCTCGCGCCTCTCGAGCACCCAAGCCCGGATTCCCGGCGCGCGTGTCCGGCTCCATCGCGATGCTGAAGGCGCGCCCGATGCGCTCAACTTGCGGCCTCCTTCACGGCTGCTGTTCCCTCGCCCAGGGTCAGCCACGCGGTGATACCGGCGAGCGTGGCCAGGACGCAGCCGACGAGCGCCGCCGACCTGAAGGCCGCGAGCAGCGCCTCGCCTTCCTGCGACAACACCGCGCCGGCAAGCGCTGTCGCGATCAGCCCTCCTGTCCGCGAAACCGCGCTGTTGAAGCCCGACGCCGTCCCCATGTGCCGGTCGTCGACCGCGGACAGGACGGCGGTGGTCAAGGGCGCAACCGCGCCCGACATGCCGACCGCGATCACCATGATCGCGGGAAACACGCCCGCAAGATAGCCCGCGGCGGGATCGATCGAATGAAGCATCAGATAGCCCGCGCCGGCGACGATCGGGCCGAACGTCAGCGGCAGCCGCGGACCGGTACCTGCGGCGAACTGCCCGATCCAGCGCGAGGCAAGACCGATGACAAGGGGAAAGGGCAGAACGGCAAGGCCCGCCTCGAGCGGCGTATAGCCGCTCGCAATGAGCGTATAGGGCAAGAGTAGCAGCAGCCCGCCAAGCGCTCCGTAGAGCGTGAAAGTCAGGAAGCTAAGGCCGGCAAAGGCTTTCGATGCGAACAAGGTCAGCGGCATCATCGCCCTCTCGCCGCGGGACCGTTCGACGACAATGAAAGCCGCGATCATCGCGAGGGCGGCAGCGAGCCCATAAAGCACCCCGCCTTCGATCGCTCCCCCGCTCGACCAAGAGGTAAGGCTCCAGGTGAGAAGACCGAGTCCGATCGTAATCGCCAACGCGCCGACCCAGTCCAGCGGAACCCTGCTCCCCCGATCGTTTGGAATATACCGCCACGCGATAGCGATCGCCGCCAGGCCCAGCGGCAGGTTGAGGAAAAAGATCGCCCGCCATCCGGCAACCTCGATCAACCAGCCCCCGAGCGGCGGACCGACGGCATTTGCCATCGCGCCGCAAGCCGCCCACGTCCCGATCGCGCGTCCCTTGGCCTCTCCCCTGAAGCTGTTGCCGAGAATGCCAAGGCTGTTCGGCATCAGCATCGCCGCGCCGATGCCCTGTATTGCGCGCGCAGCGAGCAGGACCTCGATTGTCGGCGCGAGCGCGCAGGCCAGCGATGCCAGCAGAAAGATCGTAATTCCCAGGACCAACAGCCGACGCCGGCCGAATTGGTCACCCGCCGCGCCGCCCAGAAGCAGCAGCGCACTCAGCGGAAGGAGATAGGCGCTGACCGTCCATTGCAATGCCGCAGGGCCGGCACCGAAACTGCTGCCGATCGCGGACAGGGAGACATTCACGACCGACCCATCGACGAAAGCCAGACTCGATGCCAGGATCGTGGCGGCGAGCGTCCAGCGCGGATAGGCCGACGCCGGACCGCGTGCATTGTCGAAGACCATGCTGTCGCAAGGAGCGGGAATAGCGGTCATTCATTCTGCTCCCTGCCCACGCAAAGTCCGCCATCGGCGGTCCCGACGACCATGAAGTCGGCCCTCAGCAATTGTGCCGAGAATATGATAGCCTTCTGCCGCGAAGCGCACGAGGCCACCTTCACGAAGCCGGATCCGGAGCGCGGCTGACGCCCCGGATCCGCCTTGGCTCAATAATCCCAGAAGCCGGCGATCCAGCGGAACTTGTCGCCATCTTCGGCAACCCGGCCGACCGAAGGAAACGGAAGGTGGGTCGCGATGAACAGCTCATTGGTCGCCGCCGCCTCGCGCAGAAGGCGAAGGCGAACATGGAAAGCCTCTTCGGGGTCATGTTCGAAGCCATTCTGCCAATCGGGATGATCGAAGCCGACCGGGAAGATGGCATCGCCCGCAAAGGTCAGCCGCTCGTCGCCCGCGCTGACGCGGACCACGCAATGCCCCGGCGTATGACCGCCCGTGCGCAAGGCGACTACGCCCGGTGCGACCTGAACTTCGTCCTCGAACGTCTGGATCCGGCTGCCATAGGTTTCGAGAAACTGCAGCGCCGTTGCGCGAAGCACGTCGGGAACGGGCGTCGGCATCACCGTATGCGAAAAGTCGGGCGCCTTCCAGAAATCGACCTCGGCGGCCGCGACATGGATCCGGACATCGGGCCGGAGCCGATTCTTCACGTCCTCGACGAGGAGCCCGCCGACATGGTCCATGTGCATGTGGGTAATCACGACATCGGTCACCGACCCGAGATCGATGCCCGCCGCTTCCAGCCGCTTGGGGAACTGCCCGGCGCGCGGGAAGCCGGGAAACTGGCCGCCGAGCCCCGCATCGACCAATATGGTTTGCTCGCCGCTCCTGACGACGAGCACGTTCAGCGCCCAGTCGAACGCGTCGGGGCCCTGGAACATGTTCTTGAACCAGGCTTGCCGACTCTCCGGCTCGACATTGGTGGACATCGTGGAGGTCGGCAGCGGCAGAACGCCGTCGCTGATCACCAGTACCTCCATTTCGCCGATCTCCAGCGCATAACGCGACGGCACCAGTTCTTCGGTTCCGGTGCCGACGGAACGTTCGATTATATTCACACGCATGTCTTGGTCTCCTGCTCGTCCCGCTGCTTAAAGCGCCGACGGACCGGCCGCAGGCCATACCGTGGTATAGGTTCGGCTCTTCGATTATCCGGCTTCTTGCGGCGCCGGAATGAATCCGGTCAACGCCTCGATCACCTGCTGCGGCTGCTCCTCGGCGATCCAGTGCCCCGAGTCAGTGACGATCACGGTCTTCACATCGCGCGCGACGTTGCGGAGCAGGGCCCCGATCGTCTCGCCCAGACCGCCCGTGGCGCCAAGCCCGAGGACCGGAATCGTCAGCGGCTGCCTGGCGAAGCTGCGGTTGTCGATCTCGTCCTGCGCAAAAGCACGATAATATTCGAACCCGCCGCGCAGCGCGCCGGGCCGCGCATAGGCGGCCGCGTAGAAATCCTCCGATTCCGGCGTCAGCGCGCTCGTGTTCACTGCCTCGACGCTGCGAAACCAGCGAATGAATTCGCTCTCCTGCCCCGTGATCAGCATCTCGGGCAGGTCGCGAACGCCGAAGAAACGGAAATGCCAGGTGCGCGGCGCCGCCGAAATCTCCTTCCAGGGATCGATCCCGGGAAGCGGCACATCCATGATGACAAGGCGCGACACCTGATCCCTATATTGCGCAGCATAAGCATATGCGACCATGCCGCCCATATCGTGGCCCGCCACCGTGACACGCGGTCCGAGTCCGAGGGCAGCGAGGAGCGCGTGGATATCGCGCGCGATATTCGCCTTCTCATATCCCGCTACGGGACGCGCGGTGTCGCCGAGCCCGCGAAGGTCGGGCGCGATGACGCTATGTCCGCGCGCAACCAGCGCCGGCATCACGTAACGCCACATATAGGATGTCTCGCCCCAGCCGTGCAGCAGCACGATCGGCTCTCCGCGCCCCTTGGCGACGAGATAATGATATTGGACGCCGTTCACCTCGACCTTGCCGTCCCGGATCGCACCTTGCTGCGTCGCGGCCGCGGCTTGCGGGGGCTGAGCCGTTGCGATGTTGGGAATCAGGCCTGCGGCGAAAAGTGCCGCTAAAAGAGTTTTGCGCATCGGAAGATCTCCATCTGGAACGGGGACCGCAGCGATGCCACAACAAAAAGGGCGGGTGACGCTATCCCAAGGTTCAGGTCCGCCATGGCCTGGCCGGAAAGCGGCCCCACCTCCCCGGCCCGATGACCGATATCGGATGGTATCATGCGCCGCGCCATTCTTGGGTCTACACGCGCGCTCCGGATTGGATA
>CBJKNR010000123.1:0-9026 GCA_966417555.1 uncultured Sphingopyxis sp. | reverse complement strand
TCGCGCAACCCCCGAGCAGCTCGCCGATACCGGCAAACCGCTCAAGGAGCTGCTGTCCGTCGGATGAGTATCGCCAGGAGAAGGGTCCGCTCTTTTTGAGTTCCGGTCCGAAAGCGGGCTGGCCGCAACCGGCCAGATTCGGCGATAGGCCGCAGCGCCGGTGCGAAGAACCGATACGCGAGATACTATTCCCCTTACCGCGCTCGCATCGATTATCCGCCCCTTGGGCGAGCGCTGGTCTGGCCGTGGGGTCCACCGAAAATATTGTCAGTCCAGGGCGCATTTTGCGATGACATCAGCTTCCATGCCGCTGCCCAAGGCAACCCGTGACAGACTGATGTTCAGGCTGCCGCCAGTGCTCACCCGAAACGGGGCGGTGATGCGCGCCATGTCGGCGCCGGTCGCCGCGAAACATTTGAGCGGCACCCCCAGGACGCGCCACTGGCCAAGCGGCAATGCCGCAAGTTCGGGGAGACGAAGCGGACGGCCGCAATCCGCGCCGTCGCAACGAACCGACATGAAAGCGGGTGCCGAGGGCGCCGCATCGAGACGCAAGGTTGCAAGCAGCATGACGTCGCCGTTGGTCTCGCGCGACAGGTCCGTGGCATTCTGTGCATTGATCTCGACCGCCGCGCCGTCCGGGCCGGCGGCGATGACGAACTGCCGCGCACCTTCCTGAACCTCGTGATCGACCGCATTGACGGTGGCCCGTCCCGACAGGCCGGTGGCGGGGACCGTCGTCACGCGCAGCGGATCGCCGCCATCGGCCTCTGACACGGTCAGTGACCAGGACGCCGCAGTCCGCCCCTTGTCGAAATAGACGCTGCCGCCGCTGCCATCGTCGGCGACCTGGCTGTCTTGCGAAAGCCTTTCCCATGGCTGCGGTCCACCGGCGTAAGTCAGGCCATAGCCAAAGGGAAACAGCGTCGGCCCGTCATGTCTGGCGGTCGCCGGCCATGCTGTCGGGAGGCGCCCCTGAAAGTCGAAGGACGTCGCGCCGTCCTTGCGCGCAAACAGCAGGTCGGCGACGCCGGCGCCCTCGGAACCCGGGAGCCATGCGGTGACAAAGGCGTCGGCTTCGTTCAGCGCCTCGTTGACGAAGAGCGGCCGCCCGGTGATCATGACCGCGACGACGGGAATCCCGGCCGCTTTCAGCTTGCGCATCGTCGCGAAGGGGCGGCGCAGTTCGGGGCGTAGCTGGAGTGACGGGATGTCGCCCTGGAATTCGGCATAGGGGGTTTCGCCGAAGACGACGATCGCCGCATCGGGGCGCTTCTTATAGGCGCCATCGGGGGCGAGTTCGGCGCTGCCCCCCGCTGCGGCGACGTTCTGCTCGATGCCGCGCCATAGCGAGGTGGCGCCCGGAAAATCGCCATTGTCGAGCCCCGTGCCCTGCCAGCTCAGCGTCCAGCCGCCCGACTGGCGGGCGATGTCGTCGGCGCCATCGCCCGCGACGAGGATATGCGCCCGCGGTTTGAGGGGCAGCACGCCGGTGTTTTTCAGAAGGACAAGCGACTTGCGAACCGCTTCGCGGGCGACGGCCCGATGCCCGGGCGCCCCGAGCAGGTCGTAGCGGCCCGAGTAAGCGCGCGCGGAGGGCTTGCCCGTGTCGAACAGCCCCAGACGCTGCTTGACGCGCAGGACGCGCAGCACGGCGTCGTCGAGCCGCGCCATCGGGATCGTGCCATCCTTCACCTGCGCCAGCGTGCTCGCATAAAGGGCGCGCCAGCTGTCGGGCGCCATGAACATGTCGATCCCGGCGTTGGCGGCAACGGGACAGCTGGCGTTGCTGCACCCCGCGACCTGGCCATGCGCGTTCCAGTCGGTCACGACGAAACCACCGAAGTTCATCCGGCCTTTCAATATGTCGGTGACCAGCCCCTTGTGTCCGGCGATCTTCACGCCCTGCCAGCTCGAAAAGCTGGTCATGACGGTGGCAACGCCATTTTCCATTGCGGGAATATAGGGGGCGCCATGGACAAGGCGCAGTTCGAGCTCGGGCACGGTCGCGTCGCCCTGGTCCTTGCCGTCCACCGTGGCGCCGTCGGCAAGGAAATGCTTGGTGCTCGCGGCAACATGCGGTCCCGCGAGAATGGGCGCGGTCGACGGCGGCCCCTGCAGCCCGCGAATCATGCTTCCGACATAGGAAGCGACCAGCGCGGGGTCCGACGAATATCCTTCATAGGCACGCCCCCAGCGATAATCCTGCGGGACGGTCACCGTGGGCGCGAATGTCCACTCCTGGCCGGTCACGCGAATTTCGATCGCCGTGATCCGGCCGATGCGTTCGATCAGCCCGGGATCGCGCGCGGCGCCGAGGCCGACATTGTGCGGGAACAGCGTAGCGCCGACGATATTGCTGTGCCCGTGGACGGCGTCGGTGCCCCACATGACGGGTATCGCCGGCGCGCCATCCATCGACGCGGTGTAAAAGGCGTCGGCCAAAGCGAGCCAGTCGCGCGCGGGCGCGACGTCGTTGCCGCCGGGTCCGGAGTTTCCGCCGTTGAGTACCGAGCCCAGATGATATTCGCGCACATCCTGCGGCGTCACGCTGCCGATGTCGGCCTGGATGATCTGGCCGACCTTCTGCTCCACCGACATGCGGGCCAGGATCGCCCGGACACGGGCTTCGCCGCTTGCGGTCAAGACTTGCGGATACGCCACCTCGGGCCATTGCCCGGGATGAACCGCGCCGGACGGCCTGTCGGGAGCTGGCCCATCCTGCGACGCCGGCGAGGCGAGCGCCGGAGCGGCTGCTGCGGAGATGGCTGCAGTGTAAAGCATTGTTTTAAATAGCATGAATTTTTCTCCCAGCGCAGCATTTCCGGCGACATTTTGATCGGATGACATATGTCAACCTTGACATACACAAACCCGAATATCGGCGATTTTGAAAGTTCGTTTGACAACGTTGACAGGATTATGCAACAAAAATGGGGCGCGGGGGCGATCGCCCCTTCGAGTCCGCTTGCGGGCTCGGCGAGTCGATCCGCCCGCGCGACAGGGATTTCATTGTCCGCACACCAAGATGCGGGTTTGGGAGGGATGGATATGAGCAGCGGGACTTTGCGCCACCGGAGGATGTTGTTTGCGGCAGCATCGGTCCTGGCAACGGGATTGGCCGCTTCGCCGGCGTCCGCGCAGTCCGGATCGACTGCCGACGAAGGCGCGGAAAGCGAAATCGTCGTCACCGGCTTTCGCGCATCGCTGGAAAATGCGCTGAATGCCAAGCGCGATTCGAACCTGATCATCGAGTCCGTGACGGCCGAGGATATCGGGAAATTCCCCGACCAGAATGTCGCCGAATCGTTGCAACGCCTTCCCGGGATCCAGATCGACCGTGAAAACGGGCAGGGGTCGAAGGTCCGGATTCGCGGCCTCGAACAGAATGTGACGCTGCTTAACGGCGAGCTGTTCGTCAGCGGGCTCGAAGTCTACAAGGTCGGCGAGGGCAATTATAACCGCAACGACAGCCTCGAAGGCGTGCCGTCCGAACTGATCGGCGGCATCGAGGTTTTCAAGTCGCCCAACGCCTCGCTGCTCGAAGGTGGCCTCGGCGGTATCGTCAACCTCAAGACCCGCAACCCGCTCGACCTTCAGGACGGCCTGACCGCCGCGGGCAATGTCAAGATGAGCAAGGGCAGCGAAATCGGCGGCTGGGAGCCCGCCGGGGCGGCGGTGCTCGGCTATAATTTCAACGACCGGCTCGGGATCATCGCGTCGTTCAGCTATGAGCGCACGAACAATCACGTCAATGTGCTCGGCGGCGACAATCGCGGCAACTGGGCCTTTGCCGAGGGGCGCCGCGACACCGCGACCGTCCCGACCAACTATTATGCGCCCGAATATCGCTATATCACCGACCGCGACCAGTATCGGCGGCGCTGGGGCGCCTCGCTCGGGGTCAACTTCAGGCCGACCGACGAACTCGAGGTCAGCGCGCAATATTTCCATTCGGACCTGAAGATCGACACGCGCGAAGCTTCGGTCAAATTCCCCTTCGGACAGGGCGAATCGCAAGGCCTGGTCGGCAACTACAACATCAACGACAACGGCGTCCTGACCGACGGAACCGTGCGCGCGCAGTCGGCCGAGGTCATTTCCTTCGTCGACGTCTCGAAGATCAAGTCGGACAATCTCCAGTTCGGGATCGACTGGGACAATGACACCAATTTCCGCGCGTCGGTCATGGCCAATTATTCCTCGTCCAAGATGGGCCGCGAGGTGGCGAACAACGATGTGCGCTTCACCGCCTATGGCGTGCGCGGCCCCGGCACCTCGGGGCCGCAGCCGGGCTTCATCCCCAATCCGGCGGCGCCGGCGACTTTCGATTTCACATATAAGAACGGCGATTTCCCGAGCTTCGGAATCGCGCCGGGCAGCCCGCAGGATTTGTTCAGCAATCCGGCCTATGGCTTCTTCAAGTCGCACTGGGCCTTTGGCGACCGGTCCGACATCAAGGGGCATTCGATCCGTGCCGACTTCGGCTATGACGTCGACGACAGCGATACGAACACGATCACGCTGAGCGCGGGTTTTCGCTATGGCCAGCGCACGGTCGATTTCACCTCGGGCCGCTACCTCGCCGATTACAGCGGCAAGGGCGAACTCGATGCGACCGCGATCCCCGAGGCCGAGCGCGTGCCCGGCTTCTCGTACAACTGGACGCCCTACGGCTATTTCCAGGACGGAGCGATCGGCTACAAGATTTGCGATCTGCCCGAAGCGAACAAGCCGGCGGCCTTTGCCGGGTGCACGCGCTTCGGCAACTCGCCGGCCCTGATCACGCCCTACCAGACATTGACGAGCAATCCCGAACGGGTCGAGACGATCACCAATTTTGCCGGCGGCGGCCATGTCGCGGGCGATACGGTCCTCGTCGCCGACCGGTCGCAGATGACCAATGCCCTGCAATGGATCCAGTCGCTCTATCCCGACACGCCGTTCAGCTTCTTCGCCGACCCCTTGCAGACCTATCGGGTCAAGGAGGAGACGAAGTCGGGCTATGTCATGGCCGACATGGGCGGGCTCGATGATCCCTATCATGTCAATGTCGGTCTTCGCATCGTCAACACCAGCCTGACGATCGATCAGAACCAGCCGGCCAGCGCCGATCCCAGCTATTGGGGAACCGACAGCTGGAACGGCGTGCTGCGCGACTTCACCACGGTCCGCACCGTTCGCCGCTACACCGACTTCCTGCCGAGCGTGAATGCGGTCTTCAACATAAGCGACGGCGACAAGGTCCGCTTCTCGGCCGCGCGGGTCGTGGCACGCCAGCCGCTCGTCTCGCTGGGGCAGGGTTTCGCTACCCAGTTCACGCGCGACCCCGCGGACGATCTGTTCAAATTCACCAACGGCAGCCGCGGGAACGCCGAACTCGATCCGTTCCGCGCCTATCAGTTCGACCTCGGTTTCGAGCATTATTTCGGAAATCAGGGGCTGCTGTCCGCCGGGCTGTTCTGGAAGGAGGTCGACAGTTTCATCGTCAACGAAACCGTCGCCGTTTTCGTGAACGACCAGGCCGGCGGCCGGCTGGGGCCCGTATCGCAGCCGGCGAACGGATCGGGCGGCCGGGTGAAGGGGTTCGAGCTCGCAGCGCAATATGCCCTCGACTTCGGCCTCGGCTTTACTGCCAACTACACTTTCTCGGACACCAGCACCGATTTCAGCACCGACTTCAGCGACAATTTGCCGCTCCCCGGCGTGTCGAAGCATTCGGCGAACGGGCAGATCTATTTCGAGAAATATGGGTTTGCCGCGCGCGCCTCGTACAGCTGGCGCTCGAAGCAATATCTCGGGAACTTCGGTTTCGCTGACGGGACGACGACGCGGACCCTTGGCATCTACCAGAAGGCCTACGGCCAGCTCGATGGCCAGATCAGCTACAAGATCACCGACAATTTCGAGGTCTTTGCAGAGGCGATCAACATCACCAAGGCCGACACCAGCGTCTATCTGCAATTTCCCGAACTGCCCTTCCGCTATGAATCGGGTTCGAGGCGGATCTACGGCGGGGTGAAATTCAACTTCTGATTCCGCGGCCCTCCCGCGAAAATGGCAGCGGCTCTTCTCTCGAAGGGCTGCTGCTCCTTTTTTCGCGACGCCTGCCTGGGCCCGTCGGACGCGGCAGGGTAAGGCTGGCGGCTAGGACGAAGTCGGGGGCGGCGCGGCGGTCAACCGATCGACGAACTCGTGCGCATGGATGACCATCGCCCCCGGATCGTCGCCCGCGAGTTCGCGAAGCAGCATGTCGGTCGCCGTCTTCGCCATTTCCATGACAGGCTGGCGGATCGTCGTGAGGCGCGGCCACACCACGCGGGCGATCTCCGAATCGTCGAAGCCGACGACGGTGAGGTCGGCGGGAACGTCGAACCCCAATTCGCGCGCTGCCGACATGGCGCCCACCGCCATATCGTCATTCTGCGCCAATATGGCGGTTGGCCGCAGCTTGCGCGACAGCAGCCGCTTGGTCGCCTCATACCCCGATTCAAAGCTGAAGTCGCCCGTTTCGACCAGTTCGGGGCGCTGCGGCAGCCCATTGGCGTCGAACGCCTGATGATAGCCGATAAGGCGCTGGCCGCTGGCCGCATGGTCCGGGTCGCCCATGATGATCGCGATCGTCCGGTGGCCGAGGGCGATGACATGCGCGGCGATCTCGCGCGCCGCCGCGATGTCGTCCATCGCCGTCGACAGACCGACGTCGAGGCGTGATTGGGGCGCGATCCGGGCGAAGGGAATATGCGCCTCCAACAGCCCGTCGAGAATCTCCGGATGGTCGGATGCCGGCGGCGCGAGGATCACGCCGTCGAGAGCGGCGGATCGTACGAGGCTCACCACTTCGAGGGGGCGGTCCATAACCGATTCGACCGGCAGAACGATCAGGCGGTAGCGCCCGCCATGCAGCCGTTCGAGCGCGCCCCGCTGCAATTCGACGACATAGCTCGGGCTCGGCTTTTCGTAGATCAGACCGATGAGATAGGATTGTCGGCGGACAAGGCCCTGCGCCAGAACATTGGGATGATAGTTGAGCTCCTTGGCCGCGCGGAGCACCTTTTTGCGCAAGGCGGGCGAGATATGCGGTTCGTTGTTGAAGACGCGCGACACGCTTTTTGGCGACACTTGGGCCAGCCTGGCGACATCAATGCTTGTCGAGCGCTTTCCTCCATGAGCCATGCCTTCAGCTCGTGACGGGATTGTCCTTCGCTGTCAATCGGGCGGTGCGGCCTTCGCGCCTGAAGGGAAGCGGCCCCAGTGGCGCAATGAGCCTCTTTCCGGATCACGCGGAGAGGCGCGCGACTCTCCTCTCCTCAAACAGGGCCTAGCGCTCCCGCGCCGCCGTCGTGCGGATCTCGTCGATCGGGCTCAGCAGATAGGAGGCGAGCGAGCGGCGGCCGGTGCGGACGTCGGCGGTGACCGCCATGCCGGGGGTGAGGGGGATGGTCGCACCATCGCGCCGGATCGTCGCGCGATCGAGCGTCACCCGCGCGGTGTAGATCAGCCCGCGCTTCTCGTCCTGTACCGCGTCCGAGCTGATCTGTTCGAGCCTGCCCGGCACCGCGCCATAGCGTGTGAAGGGGAAGGCCTCGACCTTGAGCGCGACCGGCTGACCGGCGCGGACGAAGCCGACATCCTTGTTGGCGATCGTCACTTCGGCGACCAGCTTCCCGCGCGCAGGCACGATCACCATGATCGGCTTGGCCGCCTCGACGACGCCGCCGACGGTGTGGACGGCCAGCTGCGTGACCGTGCCGTCGACCGGACTGACCAGCCGTTGCAGGCTGGAGCGCTTGGTCGCCTTGATCAGCTCCTCCTTGCGCAGCCGCGCGTCGCTCTCGGCTCTGGCGAGATCGGCGAGGATGCGCGCGCGCGCCTCGGCGATGGATTGGCTCGAATTGCCGCCGGCCACCGCGATCTGCGCCTCCGCCTTGCGGGCGGTGGCGAGCGCAGCGTCGCGGTCGCGCGCGGCGACGAGGCGTTGGCGGCGCATCTCGATCACGCGCAGCTTCGAGACATAACCTTTCTCGAGCAGCGTCTCGTTGGCAGCGATCTGCTCGTCGAGCAGCGGCAGGGTCTCGCTGAGCTTTGCCGCCTGAATCTGCGCCTCGGCGCGGGCGGCGCGGGCGGATTCGGTGTCAGCGGCACGCGTCTGGCTACCGGCCCGAATCTCGGCGAGCTGGGCGCGTGCGAGCGCGATCTGGGTCGCGGCGACCTCGGTCGTGGTTCCGGCGGGCGGGTCGAAGCGCAGCCCCCGGCCGTCGAGCGCGGACAGTATGGCGCGTAGGCGCGCGGCGTCGAGCATGGCGGTCTCCAGTGCCTTGCCGGCTTGCGCCGCGTCGGCGTCCGAGACGGTGGGATCAAGTTCGACCAGCGGCTGGCCGGCGCGGACGCGCTGGCCGTCGCGGACCAATATGGCGTGGACGATACCGCCCGAGCCCGGCTGGATCAATTTGACGTCGTCGGCGGGGACCAGCTTGCCCGGCGCCGAGGCGACGACGTCGACCCGGCCAAGGACCAGCCAGAGCAGCGCGGCTGCGAGCAGGCCGAGCAATAGCCACGCGGTGACCCGTGCGGTCGGCGACACGGGGCGCTCGACCACCTCGAGCGCGGCGGGAAGGAAGTCGGTCTCATCGGTGCGCAGGACCGAACGCGACCGCGCGCGCTCATTGTCGAGCGCGTCGCGAACCGCGGTCCAGTGACGCGTGAGCGCGTTCATGCCGCGGCCCCTGCCTGAACGCCGATCTGGCGGTGATGGAGCGCAGCATAGCGGCCGCCGAGGCGGAGCAACTCGTCGTGCGTGCCGCTTTCGACGATCCGCCCCTTGTCGAGCGTCAGGATGCGGTCGCACTGGCGGATCGCGGAGAGGCGATGCGCGATGATCAGGACGGTGCGACCCGCGGCAATCGCCTTGAGGTTGCGCTGGACGATCTCCTCGCTCTCGGCATCGAGCGCCGAGGTCGCCTCGTCGAGGATCAGGATGCGCGGGTTGGTGATCAGCGCGCGGGCGATCGCGAGCCGCTGACGCT
>CBJKNR010000122.1:0-9077 GCA_966417555.1 uncultured Sphingopyxis sp. | reverse complement strand
CCGAAATCGATCCGATCTGCGCGCTGCAGGCGGCGATGGAAGGCTTCGAGGTCGTGTCGATGGACGAGGCCGTGAAGCGTTCGGACATCTTCGTCACCGCGACGGGTAACGCCGACGTGATCACTGCCGAGCATATGGCGGCGATGAAGAATATGGCGATCGTCTGCAACATCGGCCACTTCGACAGCGAGATCCAGATCGCGGCGCTCGCCAACTACAAGTGGACCGAAGTGAAGCCGCAGGTCGACTTGGTCGAATTCCCCGATGGGAAGCAGATCATCATCCTGTCGAAGGGGCGCCTCGTGAACCTCGGCAATGCGACGGGCCACCCGAGCTTCGTGATGTCGGCGAGCTTCACCAACCAGACGCTCGCGCAGATCGAGCTGTGGACGCGCAGCGAGCAGTACAAGAACGACGTCTATGTCCTGCCCAAGCACCTCGACGAAAAGGTCGCGGCGCTGCACCTCGAGAAACTGGGCGTGCACCTGTCGAAGCTGAGCCAGAAGCAGGCCGACTATATCGGCGTGCCGGTCGAGGGTCCGTTCAAGCCCGATCATTATCGTTACTGAATATTATATAAATTTGTTGCGTTTGGGCCACATCGCTTCCCGAAAATCGGGGGGCGGTGGGGCCCATTTGCGTTATCGCGTTGACTTGATCCCGATTTGACCCTGTTTTGACGTGGCCGGGGGGCTATCACTGAAAAAGGAATCCGGGGATGACCATTGCTCGTGGCGTACAGGCAAGCCTGTGCACAGGTATATCGGTACTTGCTGTCTTTGCTGCTTCCGTTCCGGTGTCGGCGCAGGAGGCGCAGACTGCTGATGAACAGATTGCCTCCGGCGACGGCACGACCGAAAGCGACGTGATCATCGTTACCGGCTCGCGGATCGCACGTCCGCGCGACTTTACCTCGCCTGCTCCGCTGGTGACGATCGGGGCGGATCGGCTGCAGCAGTCGGGATCGACCAACCTTACCGATATTCTCACCGGCTATCCGGCACTCGTTGGCTCAACGACGTCGGGTGACACTTCGGGCGATGACGCCGCGATCGGCGAGGCAGGGCTCAACCTGCTCGACCTTCGCAACCTCGGTACGCAGCGTACGCTCGTCCTTGTCGACGGGCGGCGGCATGTGGCCGGTTCGCCCGGCAGCCAGTCGGTCGATATCAATACGATCCCGAGCGATCTGATCGAACGGGTCGAGATCGTGACCGGCGGCGCATCGGCGCTTTACGGAGCGGACGCTGTCTCCGGTGTTGTCAACGTCATCCTGAAGCGCGACTTCGAGGGCCTCAACGCACGGGCACAGGCCGGTATCTCGAGCCGCGGCGACAGCGGACAGCGTCTGATATCCGTTACGGCCGGCAAGAATTTCATGGACGGGCGCGGCAATGTCACACTCGCCTACGAATATGGCGAAGATGATCGCTTGCTCAGCCAGCAGCGCGGCTATCTTTCGGGCACGCGCTTCCGCGGCTTCTATCCGAACCCCGACGACACCGAAACCGGAACGGAAACGAACGACGGCATTCCCGACCGGATATTGTTCAATGACCTCCGCTATTTCGATACGACGCCCGACGGGGCGATCGATGTCGACTTCGATGGCGCCCCCGATTTCTATGGTGCGAGCGGACTTCCGTTCGTTCACGGGCAATATCTGGGCAGCGGTATCGATAGCGGAGGATCGGGCACGCCGCTGTCGCAATATGCGAACGACCTGCGGCCCGACATCAAGCGCCACGTCGTGAATCTCTTCGGACGCTTCGAGGTGTCGCCGGCGTTCGAAATCTATGCCGAGGGCAAATATGCGCGAAGCACGACCTTCACGCTCGCACAGCCGACCTTCGACTATTATCTTTTCGTACCCGAGGACAATCCGTTCATTCCGGCCGCGGTTCGCGCGAACATCATTCCGGGGATCGGTGAAGCCGTCTTCGGTCCGGGCGCACCTGACGGCGTCCTCGTCACGCGCGACAATTTCGACTTCGGGCAGCGCGGGCAGGACAATCTGCGTCAGACATGGCGTGGCGTTATCGGCGCGCGGGGCGAAATCACATCCGACCTGCGTTACGACATCTCCTATGTCTATGGGCGCAGCACGCAGCGCGCGCGTTTCGTGAATGACATCTATGATGACCGCTTCTTTGCGGCGCTCGACGTCGTTACCGATCCGGTGACGGGCCGCCCGACTTGCCGGGCGAACCTTGATCCCAACTGGACGCCGTTCCAGCCGTTCCAGGATCCCGACGGCGCGCGGGGCGGCGGGCTGGGCGGTCCGGTGACGTTCCAGCCGGGACAGTGCGTGCCGATCAATCTTTTTGGCGAAGGCCAGTCGCAGGAAGCGCTCGATTTCATCCGCGCCGAAACTGTGGACCGCTCGCGGATCGAGCAGCACGTGATTTCGGGGATCGTGAACGGCACGTTCGGCGACGGATTCAAGCTCCCCGGCGGCGAAATCGGCTTCGCCTTGGGCGCGGAATATCGTCAGGAAAAGAGCAATTTCGTGAGCGACGAGATTGCGCGGCAGGGCCTGACCTTCACCAACTCGATCGAGCCGACGCGCGGCAAATTCAGCGTGAAGGAAGTTTTCGGCGAGATCAGCCTGCCCATTCTGGGCAACCTTCCGTTTGCCGAGCGGCTGCAGGTGGGCGGTGCCATTCGTTATTCCGACTACAGCACAATCGGTTCGACGACGACGTGGCAGGTGAATGGCGAATATGCGCCGATCCGGGATATTACCTTCAAGGGCACCTATTCACGCGCCATTCGCGCGCCGAACATCGACGAGTTGTTCGGCGGACAAGCGCAGACGTTTCTGTTCATCACCGATCCCTGTCAGGCCGACCAGATCCAGAACGCGATCGATCCCGATCTGCGCCGGCGAAATTGCGCGACATTGCTGACGGCCAACGGCGTGGCGGATCCGGCGACGTTCGAGGATACGCGCAGTACGAATATCGCGGGCTTCGTCGGTGGCAATCGCGACCTGGCCGAAGAGCGCGCGACGATCTGGACCGCGGGCATCGCGCTTCAGCCGCGTTTCCTGTCCGGGTTCAACCTTTCGGTCGACTGGTATGACGTGAAGCTGAAGAACGCGATCAACACGGTTACGGCCAATCAATTGGCCGCGCTGTGCGTCGACCAGCCCACGCTGGACAATGTCTATTGCGACGGGATCGATCGTCAGAACGGCCCGCCGACCTCCGGAACGGCACAGCCCGGCTATATCACGGGCTTCCGCCTTGGGCCGCAGAATGTCGCCTCGTTCGAGACGTCGGGTCTCGACGTGAATTTGAACTATCGCCTCCAGACGGAAAAAATGGGCACGTTCGGCCTGCGGGTGATCGGGAACTATCTGAAAACACTGAAGACGATCCCGACACCCGGCGCCAATCCCATCGAAAATGCCGGGACGCGGCTGGTTCCCAAATATCAAGCGAACACCGATCTGACCTGGACCAAGGGGCCTTTCACGATCAACTATGGGTTGTCATGGTTTGACAAGACGGCGCGCTATACGCTTGGGACGCTCGCGAGCAACCCGGATATTGTTGAAAAGAAGTATCTTTATTTCAAGGAGCGCTGGGTCCACGACATCTATGTTTCCTATGATGTCGCCGACAATTTCCAGTTCTTTGGTGGCGTGAACAATTTCACCGACAACAAGCCGGGCGTGGCCGCCGACGACTATCCGGTTTCGGCCATCGGCCGCTATTTCTTTGTCGGCGCAAAGATGAACCTCGGCGGGAAGCTGCGTTGATGAAGCGGCTTTCGCCGCTTCGCGAAACGCCGGCAAACCTTCGAGGAAGTCGGATTTAGGGGAGGGCCCGCCGTCGCCCGGCGGGCCCTTTCGTGTCGGATTCTGCCTTCGGGCCGCCCCGCGGGCAACATACGCAAGCAGCGATGTCATCTTTCTGTCGCGATCCGGTGAGTAACCTGCCTCCCGACGATTGAATCGGCGCGGGACAGTCGATAGTGGCAGCAGGATGCTATCCGGCCATCGCCCCGTTTTTCCAGCCCCGTTGGCACAATGGCCGTGATGCAATCGTCGGGGCCTCTCTTCGCCATTGGCCTGTTCGCGGCGTTGTGGCTGCTGGCCGGGCTGTGGGCGGCCGGGCGCGGGATCGCGATGCAGCGGCGCGCGGCCTTTGTCGCAGGACAGGCCGAGCGGCTCGCGAGCCTCGTCGAGGCGTCGCCGCAGCTTCCCGTCATTGTTCGTACCGACTGGCGGATCGAGGCGAGCGAGCGGCTCGGCCGCTGGTTGGGGCTCGAGCGCGGCCCGCGCAATTTCGACGAGCTTCGCGGACTCGGCAGCGGGCTCGACGCCGACGCGCATGACGCATTGCGGCAGGCGATCCTCGGTGCGCAGCGCGGCGCGAAACCCTTTGTCCTGAGCCTGAAGCCCGACGGCAGCCACCGCACCATCATCGTCCATGGCGCCGCGGCGCCGCAGGCGGTCGGCGGGCCGGGCGGGGTGCTGCTGTGGCTCAGCGATGCGACCGACGGGCAGCAGGCGCTCGCGCATGCGCGCGAGGAGCGCGACGAGGCGATGGCGGCGTTCGAGGCCCTGTCGGGGCTGATCGAGGCGGCGCCCTTCCCGATGTGGTTCCGCGATGGCGATCTGTCGCTCGCGCTCGTCAACGGCACCTATGTCCGCGCGGTCGAGGCGAAGAGCGCGGCCGCGGTGATCGACGGCGGGGTCGAGCTGTGCGAGACCGTCGCGGGGGTGAGCGCCGTCGACGCCGCCGAAGCGGCGCGCGCCGCCGGATCGGCGCAGATGCGCACGATCCCGGTGACGATCGAGGGCGAGCGGCGGATCATGCGCGTCGTCGATGTGCCGCTGGCGCCCGAGGGCGGGCGCGTGATCGGCGTCGCGGGCTATGCGATCGATATCCAGGAACTCGAAACCGAGCGCGGCGCGCACCGCCGTTTCGTCGATACGCAGCGCGAACTGCTCGACCGGCTGTCGGCGGCGGTCGCGCAATTCGGCCCCGACCAGGGCCTGAGCTTCGCCAACCTGCCGTTCCGGCGCCTGTTCGGGCTCGAAGCCGAGGAAGTCGCCGAAGCGCCGCCCTTCGCGCGGCTGCTTGACGCCTGGCGCGAACGCGGGCGGACGCCCGAGGTGCGCAACTATCCCGAATGGCGGCAGGCGCACGTCGAATGGTTCGCGCAGCCGGGCGCGAGCGAGGAGGACTGGCTGCTGCGCGACGGCACGCACCTCCACGTCGTGGCGCAGCCGACCCCCGACGGCGGGCTGTTGCTGATCGCCGAGGACAAGACCGAGCAGGTGCAGCTCGCCGGCGCGCGCGACACATTGCTTCGTGTCCGCACCGCGACCTTCGACAATCTGTTCGAGGCGGTCGCGGTGTTCGCCCCCGATGGGCGGCTGCATCTGTGGAACCAGCGCTTCCGCCGCCTGTGGGGTATCGACGAGGGAACGCTCGCGGCGCACCCGCGCGTCGATGCGCTGATGGGCGGGCTTGCCGACCGGCTCGCCAAGCCGAACCAGATCAGCATCGTGCAGGAAGTCATCCGCGCCGCGACGCTCGAACGCCAGCAGCGCGTCGGCGAGGTCCGCTTCGCCGACGGGCGCCATTTCGATTTCGCGTCGATCCCGCTGCCCGACGGCAATGCGCTGCTGATCATGCTCGACATCACCGCGAGCCGGAAGATGGAGGGCGCGCTGCGCGAACGCAACGAGGCGCTCGAGGCGGCCGACAAGGCGAAAACCGCCTTCCTGTCGCGGATGAGCTATGAACTCCGCACGCCGCTCACATCGATCGGCGGCTTCGGCGAGATGCTGCAGGCGGGCTATGCCGGCAAGCTCGGCGACCAGCAGCGCGCCTATCTCGATGCGATCATGGATTCGGTCGGCCTGCTCGGCCGCCAGATCGACAATGTGCTCGACCTCGCGCAGGGCGAGGCGGGGACGCTGGCGATCGAGCGCGCGCCGGTCGATGTGAAAATGCTGCTCGAACGCGCGCTCGCCGACGCGAAGCCCTTCGCGAAAAGCGAGAAGGTCGAGCTCGTCAGCAACCTCGCCGCCGATCTCGGCAGTATCGAGGGCGACGCGCCGCGGCTGTCGCGGCTCGTCGCGGGATTGCTCGACAATGCGGTGCGCTTCACCGCGCCGTCGCGCAAATCGGGTGCGCGCGTGCTGCTCCACGCCGATGGCGATGCGCGCGGCATCGACATCATCGTCTCGGACAACGGCCCCGGCATGCCCGAGGCAGCGGCGGCGGTCGCCAAGGGCCAGCAGGCGGGCACCGCGACCGGCGGCATCGGTCTCGCGCTCGCGCGCCAGCTTGTCGCGGCGCATGGCGGGGCGATGGAAGTGGTGAGCGAGCAGGGACAGGGAACGCTCGTGCGCGTAAGCCTGCCGCGGGGAGGGTGATGGCTGGCTGTTCAATCCTGACGTGCTTCCCCGCGAAGGCGGGGATCCATCTCCCGCCGGCGCAACAAGGCGCCAGCCGGAGATGGGCCCCCGCCTTCGCGGGAGCACACAGGCTTTTACGGCGGTTTGTATGACCAGCGTTACCTTCACCCTCGACGAAGCCGAACGGATCGGGGGCGCGATCGGCGCGGCGCTGATGGCGGGCGATGTCGTGCTGCTGTCGGGCGACCTCGGCGCGGGCAAGACGACGCTGGCGCGTGCGATGCTGCGGGCGCGCGGGCTGGCGGGTGAGGCGCCGAGCCCGACCTTTGCGATCGTCCAGCCCTATGCGCCGCCCGAGGTCGACCTGCCCATCGCGCACGTCGATCTCTATCGCATCGGGAGCCCCGGCGAGCTGATCGAACTCGGGCTCGACGATTATCTTTACGACGGCGCGCTGCTGATCGAATGGCCCGAGCGGCTGGGTGGCGACGGCTGGCCGGGCGCGCTGCTGCTCAGGATTTCGGGTGAGGGCGACGCGCGCGTCTTGACAGCCGAAGTGCCTGCGGCTTGGGGAGCACGATGGCCGCTCCGATGATTCCGCCCCCCCATGCGCCCGCCTTCCTTGCCGCGCATGGCTGGGGCGATGCCCAGATTTTGCCGCTCGCGGGGGATGCGTCCTTCCGCCGCTATTTCCGTGTCGTCGACAAGGGGCGGCAGGCGGTGCTGATGGACGCGCCGCCGCCGCACGAGGACCCGCGCCCCTTCATCGCGGTCGCCGAATTTCTTTGCGAACAGGGGCTCAATGCGCCGACGATCCTTGCGCGCGATCTGGATCGGGGCCTGCTGCTGATCGAGGATTTCGGCGATGTGCGGCTGCGCGAGACGGTCGACGCGGCGCTGCATACCGAAGCCGGATATTATGCGGGCCTGACCGATCTGCTCGTCCATCTTCATGCGCGGCCGCCGATGAAGGGACTGCCCGTCCATGGGCTCGATCAGTGGCTCGACGAGGTGATGCTGTTCAGCGACTGGTATTGCCCCGCCTTCGGTCTGGAGGTCGACCGCGATGCGTTTCGCGCGGCGTGGGCCGAGGCGCTGACGCCGGTCGAGCATGACGGCCTGCCGCGCGTCACCGTGCTGCGCGACTATCATGCCGAAAATATCATGCTGGTGCCCGGCAAGGACGGCATCGCCCATTACGGCCTGCTCGATTTCCAGGACGCGCTGATCGGCCATCCGGCCTATGACCTCGCCTCGGTGCTCGAGGATGCGCGGCGCGACGTGAGCCCGGCGGTCGAGACGGCGATGCTTGCGCGTTATCAGGCGGCCACCGGGCGCAACATCGAATCCGCCTATTGGGCGCTCGCGGCGCAGCGCAACACGCGCATCCTCGGCGTCTTCGTCCGGCTGTGGAAACGCGACAACAAGCCGCATTACAAGAGTTTCCAGCCGCGCATGTGGGGGCTGCTCGAGCGCGACCTCGCGCACCCGGCGCTTGTCCCCGTCCGGCAATGGTTCGACGCCAATGTCCCCGCTTCGAAGCGTGCGGAGATCTGGAAGGCAATGGCGACGTGACAGCGAAAATCGAGAGCGCGATGGTGATGGCGGCGGGCATCGGCAAGCGGATGCGTCCGCTGACGGCGACCCGGCCCAAGCCGCTCGTGCGCGTCGCGGGCAAGGCGCTGATCGACCATAGCCTCGACCGGATCGAGGCCGCCGGGGTCGGGCATGTCGTCGTCAATGTCCATTATCTGGCCGACGCGCTCGAAGCGCATCTTGCCTCCCAGAAGCGCAAGTTCACCATCTCGATTTCGGACGAGCGCGGCCAGCTGCTCGAAACCGGGGGCGGGATGGTCAAGGCGCTGCCGCAGCTCGGCGGCGACCCGATCCTGATCGTCAACAGCGACAATATCTGGACCGACGGGCCCGAGGACAGCATCCGTCATCTTGCGCGTCACTGGGACGGCGACAGGATGGATGCGCTGCTGCTGCTGATCCGGCAGGCGAGCGCGACGGGGCATGGCGGGCGCGGCGATTTTCACATGGATCCGGCGGGCCGTCTGTCGCGGCGGAAGCCGGGGCGGATTGCGCCCTTCGTCTATACGGGCATCCAGCTTATTTCGCCGCGGCTGCTCGAAGGCGCGCCCGAAGGCGCCTTTTCGACCAACATCCTCTGGGACCGCGCGATCGCGGCGGGGCGGCTCTATGGCCTGTCGCACATGGGGCAATGGTTCGACGTCGGCACGCCGGCGAGCATCGCGCCGACCGAAGCCGCGCTGAGCGAGGTTTGATTCGCCCTAATTCGTCATTGCGAGCGCAGCGAAGCAATCCAGAGTTGCGTAAACCGCTCTGGATTGCTTCGCTGCGCTCGCAATGACGCAGATTATGTTGAAGCCCACCATCTACTCCATTCCCATCCAGCGGGCCTTTGCCGATGCGCTCGCGGCGGGGATGATCGCGCGATATGCCGACGGGGCGCTGGGCTTGGCGCAAGGGTTGATCGTGCTGCCGAGCAATCGCGCGCGGAGCGCGGTGCAGGCGGCGTTCGTGCGCGCGGGCGGCGCGGGGCTGCTGATGCCGCGGCTCGTCGTGATCGGCGACGCCGACCTCGATGAATCGGTGGCGCTCGCGCTCGACCCGATCGACGAGAGCGACGCGATCCCGCCCGCGATCGATGCGCTGAAGCGCCGACTGA
>CBJKNR010000121.1:0-9095 GCA_966417555.1 uncultured Sphingopyxis sp. | reverse complement strand
GGGACGATCGCGGTCGTCACCAACATCGATCCCGAGCATCTCGACCATTATGGCAGCTTCGACGCGATCAAGGACGCCTTCGTCGAGTTTATCGAGAATGTGCCATTCTACGGCGCCGCGATGCTGTGCCTCGACCATCCCGAGGTGCAGGCGATCATCCCGCGCATCCGCGACCGCCGCATCGTGACCTATGGCTTTTCTGCCCAAGCGGACGTGCGTGGTACCAATGTGACCCCCGGACCCGACGGCAACCGCTTCGACGTCGTCGTGCGCGACCGCGACGGCAACAGCCGGACGATCGAAGGCATTCACCTGCCGATGTCGGGTCGTCACAATGTCCAGAATGCGCTCGCTGCTATCGCTGTCGCGCTGCATATGGGCGTGTCGGACGAAAAGATCGCGTCGGGCTTCAACGGCTTCGCCGGGGTCAAACGCCGCTTCACCAAGGTTGGCGAGATTGCGGCGGGTGAGGGCGTCGTCACCGTGATCGACGATTACGCGCATCATCCGGTCGAAATCCGCGCCGTACTGTCGGCCGCACGCGAAGGGGCAGGGGCGGGGCGCGTCGTCGGCGTCGTCCAGCCGCACCGGTTTACACGCCTTCGCGATCATATGGACGATTTCCAGCAGGCGTTTAACGACGCCGACATGGTGTTGGCGCTGCCCGTCTATGCCGCCGGCGAAAGTCCGATCGACGGCGTGTCGTCCGACGCGCTGACCGAGGGGCTGCGCGACCGCGGCCACCGCCATGCGCATGTCGTCGCCGACGCCGGCGCGCTTGCCGCGAGCCTCGCTGCGAGCATCAGGGCGGGCGATCTCGGCGCGGGCGACATGATCATCTGTCTCGGCGCGGGCGACATCACAAAAATGGCGGCGGGCCTCGCCGCGGCGGTGGAGGCGGCATGAACGCCGCCGAAACCCTTCCGGACGTGCGCGGCAAGCTGACGGCGAAAGCACCGCTGGCGCCGCTCGTCTGGTTCAAGTCGGGCGGCCCCGCCGACTGGCTGTTCGAGCCGAAGGACGCCGACGATCTTGCCGGTTTCCTGCGCGACCTCGATCCCGCCGTGCCCGTGATGGCGCTCGGCCTCGGATCGAACCTCATCGTCCGCGACGGCGGTTTTCCGGGCGTCGTCGTCCGGCTCGGCAAGGCCTTTGCGAAGGTCGAGGCGATCGACGCCACCACGCTGCGCTGCGGCGGCGGCGCGTCGGGCATTCTCGTCTCCTCGACCGCGCGCGACGCGGGGATCGCGGGCATGGAGTTCCTGCGCTCGATCCCCGGCACGGTCGGCGGCTTCGTACGCATGAACGGTGGCGCCTATGGCGGCGAGGTCAAGGATATCCGAGTCGATGCTGCCGTTGTCCGGCGTTCGGGCGAGCGCGGGACGCTGCCGCTCGCCGACCTCGGCTACACCTATCGCCACAGCGAACTGCCCGAGGGCGCGGTCGTGATCGGCGCGACCTTCCACGGCCGCCCCGGCGAACCCGACGCGATCCAGGCTGAAATGGACCGCATCTCGGCAAGCCGCGAGGCATCGCAGCCGCTGCGCTCGAAAACCGGCGGCTCGACCTTCAAGAACCCCGAGGGGCACAAGGCTTGGGCTCTCGTCGACGAGGCCGGCTGCCGCGGCTTTGCCGTCGGCGGCGCGCAGGTCAGCGAGAAGCACGCCAATTTCCTCATCAACACGGGTGAGGCGACGAGCGCCGATATCGAGGCGCTCGGCGAGGAGGTCCGCCGCCGCGTGAAAGCGAAGAGCGGCATCGAACTGCAGTGGGAAATACAGCGCGTAGGCATTTTTGCCGGAGCGCCAGCCGAGAATGTGGGAGTCATGAAGTGAGCCGGGGTCCGTGGCATGTCGCCGTCCTGATGGGCGGCTGGTCCGCCGAGCGCGAAGTGTCGCTGATGAGCGGCAATGGCGTCGCCGACGCGCTCGAATCGCGCGGCCACCGGGTCACGCGCATCGACATGGACCGCGACGTCGCGCTGCGGCTCGCCGAGGCGAAGCCCGACGTCGTGTTCAACGCGCTCCACGGCGTTCCGGGCGAGGACGGGACGGTGCAGGGCATGCTCGATCTGATGGGCCTCAAATATACGCACAGCGGGCTCGTCACCTCGGTGATCGCGATCGACAAGGAATTGACGAAGCAGGCGCTTGTCCCGCATGGTATCCCCATGCCGACGGGGACGATGGTCGACAGCGAAAGCCTCTTTACAGTCGATCCCTTGCCGCGCCCCTATGTGCTGAAGCCCGTCAACGAGGGCTCGTCGGTCGGGGTCGCGATCGTCAGGGATGACAGCAATTACGGCAACCCGATCGCGCGCGATGCCGTGGGCCCATGGCAGGAGTTCGACCGGCTGCTCGCCGAACCCTTCATCAAGGGCCGCGAACTGACCGTTGCGGTGCTTGGCGATCAGGCGCTCGCCGTCACCGAACTGCGCGTCAAGTCGGGCTTCTACGACTATGACGCCAAATATACCGAAGGCCTGACCGAGCATGTCTGCCCCGCCGATGTCCCCGCCGACGTCGCGCAGCGGATGAAGGATCTGGCGTTGCAATCGCACCGCCTGCTCGGCTGCAAGGGCGCCTCGCGCTCGGACTTCCGCTGGGACGACGAACATGGCCTCGCAGGCATCTTCCTGCTCGAGGTCAACACCCAGCCGGGGATGACCCCGCTCAGTCTCGTGCCCGAACAGGGGCGCGCTATCGGCATGGATTATGCCGAACTCGTCGAACGCATCGTGGGGGAAGCGTTGTCATGAGCAGTACCAGGATCAAGCGCGCCAAGGCGCCGCCGCGGCGGCCCGCGCGTGCGCCGAAGAAGCGGCGGAAGGTGCAGCAGTCGCGGCTCAACGCGATCATCAACGCGCTGCCGGTCAGCCCGCAGCGGCTGCAGAAGATCGCCAACTGGACGATCGGGCTCAGCCTCTGCGCCGTTGCAGCTCTCGCCGCGCATGCGACCGGGGTGACCGCAAAGGTCCACGAGGAATATGCGCAGGCGGTCGGCCGCGCGGGATTCCAGGTGAAAAAGGTCGAAGTCGTCGGCGCCGATCGCATCGACCGGCTCAAGGTCTATGACATCGCGCTCGCGCAGAAGGACCGCTCGATGGCGGCGGTCGATCTGGAGGATGTGCGCGGCGACCTGATGCGTTACGGCTGGATCAAGGATGCGCGCGTGTCGCGCCGCCTGCCCGACACGCTCGTTGTCGATATCGTCGAGCGCACCCCCGCGGCGATCTGGCAGCACAATAATCGCCTGTCGCTGATCGACGACAAGGGCGTCGTTCTCGAACCCGTCACCGTCGCGACGATGCCCGACCTGCCGCTCGTCATCGGGCCGCGGGCGAACCAGCGCTCGCAGGACCTCGATCGCCTGCTGGCCGAGGCGAGCAGCCTCAAGGAACTGCTCGCGGGTGCGACGTGGGTCGGCAACCGCCGCTGGGACCTCCGCTTCCGCAGCGGCGAGACGCTCTCGCTGCCCGAGGGCGAGGTCGAGGCGAAGGCCGCACTCGCCAAATTCGCGCATATGGACGGCGCCAACCGCCTGCTCGGCCGCGGCATCCTGCGCTTTGACATGCGCGATCCCGCGCGCTTCGTGCTCCGCCTGCCGCACGAGGGGCAGGTCGCGCCCGCCAAGCTCGACGATGCGCGCGCCGCGGTCGACGCCGTCGCCGCCAGCCAGTCGAACGAAGGGTAGGGCGATGGCGCCGCCGCGCATCGAAAAGATCATCACTGCGCTCGATGTCGGGTCGTGGAAGGTCTGCGCGCTGATCGCGGGGCAGACGGCCGACGGCCAGCTCCACGTGCTCGGCACCGGCCAGCGCGAGAGCCGCGGCGTCCAGCGCGGCTATGTCGCCGACATGGAACAGACCGAGCATATCGTGCGCGAGGCAATCGAACAGGCCGAGCGCATCGCCGGGCTCAACATCGACGACGTCTGGGTCAGCTTCTCGGCGGGCGGGCTTTTGAGCGACGTCGCGCCGATCGAAAGCGAACTCGGCGGCCACCGCATCGAGCAGGAAGATATCGACGACCTCCTCGCCGCGGGCCGCGCGGGTATCGATCCCGAAGGGCGGATGATCCTCCATGCCCAGCCCGCGCTCTACACGCTCGACGGGCTCAACGGGGTCAAGAACCCGATCGGCCTTCACGCCGACCGGCTCGGCGTCGACATCCATATCATCATGGCCGACGGCGCGCCGGTCCGGAACCTCGAGGCGGCGGTGCGCCAGGCGCATCTCGACGTCAACGCCGTCGTCGCCTCGCCGATCGCCGCGGGGCTTGCCTGCCTGTCGGACGAGGAGCGCGATCTCGGCGTCGCGCTCGTCGAGCTCGGCGCGGCGGTCACCACCGTCTCGCTCTACGCCGGCGGCATGCTCGTCGAAATGGCGTCGCTGCCCTTCGGCGCCAGCGACATCACCGACGACATCGCCTCGGCCTTCGGTATCCGCCGCAGCCAGGCGCAGCGGCTGCAGAGCTTTTACGGTTCGGCCTCGGCGAGCCCGCGCGACAATAACGAGATCATCGAGCTCGAGCCCGGCGCGCCGCCCGGCAGCGATTCCCCGCGCATCACGCGCGCGCAGCTCGTCGCCGTCATCCGTCAGCGCCTCGACGCGATGATGGGCGAGATCGGACGGACACTCAAGGACCTCCATTTCGTCGGCCCGATCGGGCGTCAGGTCGTGCTCGTCGGCGGCGGCGCCGACCTCAAGGGCATCGCCGACTACACGCAGGTGGCGCTGGGGCGCGCCGCGCGCGTCGGGCGACCGCGCGGCTTGCACGGGCTGCCCGATGCGCATAGTGGCCCGGCTTTCGCGACGCTCGCGGGTCTGGTTCTCTATGCCGCGTCAGACCCCGTCGATCTTCGCGACCTGCCGATGATGGCACAGGATGTGTACAAGCCGGCGGGGACTTCGATCCTCCACCGGCTTATGGCCGCATTGAAAAGCAGTTTTTGAATGATACGTGACGAAAAGGTTAATTTTTTGGGTGATTCCCACGTCACAATAGTGCAATGCGGTAACAGAAAACCGGGCGGCCGGACTACCGTCCGTCTGGGTCGCAAGGTTGGGGAAGCGGCACCTGTCCGCCGCTGCAGGGAGACTATTTGATGAGCATCAATATTGGCCCGCCGCAGGTCGACGAGCTGAAACCGCGCATCGCGGTGATCGGCGTCGGCGGCGCGGGCGGCAATGCCATCGCCAACATGATCGCGGCGCGCGTCGAGGGCGTCGATTTCGTCGTCGCCAACACCGATGCGCAGGCGCTCAACGCCTCGCCGGCCGAACGGCGCATCCAGCTGGGGACGCAGATCACCCAAGGGCTGGGCGCGGGTTCGCGGCCCGAGGTCGGCCGCGCCGCGGCCGAGGAAAGCATCGCGCAGGTCGAAGAGGCGCTGAACGGCGCGCATATGTGCTTCGTCGCGGCGGGCATGGGCGGCGGCACCGGCACCGGTGCGGCGCCCGTGATCGCCAAGGCGGCGCGCGACCGCGGCATCCTGACCGTCGGGGTCGTGACCAAGCCGTTCATGTTCGAAGGCGCCCGGCGGATGCGCTCGGCCGAGGCCGGCATCGCCGAGCTGCAGGATCATGTCGATACGCTCATCGTCATCCCGAACCAGAATCTCTTCCTCGTCGCCAACCCGAACACGACCTTCAAGGAAGCGTTCACGATGGCCGACGAAGTGCTTCAGCAAGGCGTTCGCGGCATCACCGACCTGATGGTCATGCCCGGCCTCATCAACCTCGACTTCGCCGACGTGCGCAGCGTGATGCGCGAAATGGGCAAGGCGATGATGGGCACCGGCGAAGCCGAAGGCGACGGCCGCGCGCTCGAAGCCGCGCAGAAAGCCATCGCCAACCCGCTGCTCGACGGCGTGTCGATGGCGGGCGCCAAGGGTGTCATCATCTCGATCACCGGCGGTGAGGACATGCGCCTGATGGAAGTCGACGAGGCCGCGAACCACATCCGCGAGCTGGTCGATCCCGACGCCAACATCATCTGGGGCAGCGCCTTCAACGACAACCTCGATGGCAAGATCCGCGTGTCGGTCGTCGCGACGGGCATCGATGGCACGGGCGAAGCCGCACAGGCCGCGCCCGCGACGCGCAGCTTCTCCTTCGCTCCGGCGCGTCCCGCGGTACCGGCTCCGGTGGCCGAAGAAGTCGTCGAACCGGTGGTTCGGGAAGAACCGGTCGTCGAAGCACCGATCACGCAGGATAATGATCCGGCGCCGGGCTTCTCGCTGGGCGATACGGCCGAGTCCGCAGCGCCCGCCGCGACGGCCGAGGAAGAGCCGATGATATTGTCCGAGGTCGCCGCGACCTATGACGATACCGCCGACGAGCTGGTGCTCGACGCCCCCGAAGCGCCGGCGAGCGACTATCGCCCGGCACCCGCTGCCGAGGCGCCGGCCGAACCGCCCGCGCGCTCGATCGGCGGCGGCACCCTGTTCGAACGCATGTCGCGTCTGTCGCGCGGGGCCGCCAGCCCTGAGTCAGACGA
Source organism: uncultured Sphingopyxis sp. (assembly GCA_966417555.1). Classification (GTDB taxonomy): domain Bacteria; phylum Pseudomonadota; class Alphaproteobacteria; order Sphingomonadales; family Sphingomonadaceae; genus Sphingopyxis. The sequence continues at coordinate 2,595 of CBJKNR010000121.1, read as the reverse complement.
AAGCGGCAAGGAGGAAGGGGTCGATATCCCGCGCTTCCTCGGACGCCAGAACAACCAGTAACGGGGCTATCGATCGGCCGCCCGCCGGGCACGGCAGGCCGGGAACGGGATGATTTGCCCATGCGGGGAGCGAAAATAACGGCGAAGCCGACGCGCGTACGGCGTCATGTCGGCGCGCTCGTTGTGCTGTGGCTGGGGGCGGCCGCACTGTTGCCGCCTTGCGGGCCGGCGCATGCGCAGGTGACGCCGCCCGACGCCGCGACGAGGGCGGCGATGGAAAAGCGTACCGCCGCGCGCACGCTGCTGTCGTCGGCGCTCGCGCGCATCGCGTCGAACAGCAACGACGCGGCGGCATTGCTCGACGCGGGGCGCGCCTCGATCGAGCTCGAGGATTATCGCGCCGCGCTCGGTTTCCTCGTCCGCGCCGAACAGGCGAGCCCGCGCAACGGTGCAGTCAAGGCCGCGCTGGGGTCGGCGATGGTCCATTCCGAAAACCCGACGCGCGCGCTCGACTATTTCGGCGAGGCGCAATTGATGGGTGCGCCGGAACGCCTGTTTCTCGCCGACCGCGGGCTCGCGCGCGACTTGCTGGGACAACAGGACGCGGCGCAGCGCGACTATCAGCTCGCGCTGTCGATCGCCCCCAATGACGAACTGACCCGCCGCTATGCGCTGTCGCTCGGGATCAGCGGCGATGCCGACCGCGCGATCCAGCTGCTCACGCCGCAACTCCGCGCGCAGGATCGCGGCGCCTGGCGTCTCCGCGCGATGATCCTCGCGATGAACGGGCGCGACAAGGAAGCGGCCGAGATCGTCAACGCGACGATGCCGCCCGCGATGGCACAGAATATCACGCCCTATCTGGTGCAGATGGACCGCCTCAACCCCGCGCAGCAAGCGGCCGCCGCGCATTTCGGCCGTTTCCCGAACGGTCAGCTCGGGCCTAGACGCAAGCCGGTACAGGTCGCCGCCGCCACGCCGCCGCCCGCGGCCGCTCCGGTTTCGGCGCCGATCCGGCGCGCGGCGACGGGCGACAAGCGACAGCCTGTCACGGCGACACCCGCTCCGACGGCCGTCGCGCGGCGGCCCGATCCCGTGCCCGCCACGCGTCTCCCCGGCGCTTCCCCGACGACTACCAGGTCGACCCCCGCGCCGGCGCCGGCGACGGGAACGCCCGTTGCAGCCGCCCCGGTTTTGCAATCGTCGTTGCGGCAGAGCATTCGTCCGATGCCCGAAGCGCCCGCTCCGGCCCCGGAGGCCAGCCCCGCCGCGATCCCGGCAACGGTAGCCGCCGCGACCGAACCGGCCGCCGCCTCCGCTGGCGAAAAAGCTCCTGTCGGGCCCGGTTTTTCCATCGCCGAGATGGGCAGGGCGCCGGCCGCGGTGTCGACGCCCGCATCGACGCCGACACCTTCGGTATCCGATTCCGTCGTGCGGTCGCCGGCGGGCGCGACAGCCACGGCGGCGGCGCCCGCTCCGGTTTCGGCGGCGCCGCTCGCGTCGCTCGCTGACATCGTCGGATCGATCGAGATTCCCGCCGAGGAGCTGGCGCAATCCGGCAATGCGATCGGGGCCGACACGCTCGCCAGCCTGCTGGACGACAAACGCAAGGCCGAGGCTGCCGAGGCGGCGAAGCGCGAGAAGGACGCCGCCGCGGCCAGGCTGAAGGCCGAAGCCGAGGCCAAGGCGAAGGAAGAGGCGGCCGCGAAAAAGGCCAGTCCCGCGCGCATCTGGGTACAGGTTGCGACCGGGGCGAATGCCAAGGCGCTTGCGACCGATTTCGGCAAGTTCGCGAAGAAGAATGCCGCACTGTTCAAGGGCAAGGCGGGCGGCACGACCGAATGGGGCAAGACGCGCCGCCTGCTCGTCGGTCCGTTCAAGGACCGCAAGGCGGCGCAGGACTGGCTGGCCGATTACAAGAAGGCGGGCGGCGACGGCTTTCTCTTCAACAGCGAGGCGGGCCAGTCCGTCGATCCGATCAAGTGAGTGTCGCCGACTGCGCCAGCCGGCCGGAAAACAGCCGCGGGCGCCGCCACGCCGAGTCCGGCCGCGTCGTGCGCGGGCCGCGCGACGATTTTCAGCGCGACCGCGACCGCATCATCCATTCGATCGCATTCCGCCGCCTGCGCCACAAGACGCAGGTTTTCGTCGCCCCCGACGGCGATCATTACCGCGTCCGCCTGACCCACAGCATCGAGGTCGCGCAGATCGGCCGCGGCATCGCGCGCGCGCTCGGGCTCAACGAGGATCTGACGGAGGCCTTGTGTCTCGCGCACGACATCGGCCATCCGCCCTTCGGCCACGCGGGCGAGGATGCGCTCAAGGCCGCGATGGCGGCGCACGGCGGCTTCGACCACAATGGTCACACGCTGCGCACGCTTGCGCGCCTCGAATGCCCCTATCCGCTGTTCGACGGCATCAACCTGACGTGGGAAACTTTGGAAGGGCTCGCCAAGCATAACGGCCCCGTGGCAAGCCCCGGCTGGGCGCTTGCCGAAATCGATGCCGATTTCCCCCTCGACCTCGGCAGTCATGCCAGCCTCGAGGCGCAGGTCGCGGCGATCGCCGACGACATCGCCTATGACAATCACGACA
>CBJKNR010000120.1:0-9169 GCA_966417555.1 uncultured Sphingopyxis sp. | reverse complement strand
GTTGCAACAGCGCGGAATCGGCAAGGGCAGCCGCGTCGGCCTCTTCCTTCCCAACGTCCCGCATTATGTCGCCGCCTATTATGGCGCGCTCGCCGCCGGCGCGACGGTGGTCAATTTCTCGCCGCTCTACACGGTCGCCGAGCTCGAGGCGCAGGTCGAGGATTCGGGCACCGACATATTGTTCACGATCAGCGCGGCCGCCTTGCTGCCCACCGCGATCGAGGTTCTCGACGGGTCGAGCCTCAAGCAACTCGTCGTCGGGTCGGTCGCAGGCGGGCTGCCGGCGACGAAATCGGTCCTGTACCGGCTATTCAAGCGGACCGAGGTCGCCGCACTGCCCGCGGACCCGCGCGTCATCCGCTTTTCGGCGCTCACCGACAATGACGGACGGCCCGACCCCGTCGCAATCGACCCCGAGAGCGACATCGCGCTCATTCAATACACCGGCGGCACGACGGGCACGCCCAAGGGCGCGATGCTGACGCACCAGAATCTGACCGCCAATGCGCGGCAGATCAATGCGATCGACCCCGACACGCAAGCCGACGACCGCATCCTCGGCGTGCTCCCCTTCTTCCACGTCTTCGCCAACACCTGCGTGCTCAACCGGACAGTGCTGAACGGCGGCACGATCACGATGCTGCCGCGCTTCGACGCGAAACAGGCGCTCGAGGCGATCACGCGGACGAAGACCACCGCGCTGCCGGGCGTGCCGACGATGTACCAGGCGCTGCTCGACCATCCCGACCTCGCAAAGACCGACTTCTCGAGCCTGCGCGTGTGCATCTCGGGCGGCGCGCCGATGCCCGCCGAACTGCGCGAGAAATTCGTCGCCGCCACCGGCGCCTCGCTCGTCGAAGGCTATGGCCTCACCGAAAGCTCGGGCGTCGTCGCGACCAACCCCTATGAAGGACCGGTCCGCCCCGGCACGATCGGCCAGCCGATCCCCGCAACGCACATCCGCCTGCTCGACAAGGAAGATCCGTCGAAGGACGCACAGGGCGGCGAACCCGGCGAGCTCGCGGTCAAGGGGCCGCAGATCATGCAGGGCTATTGGAACCGGCCCGACGCCGACAAGGACAGCTTTACCGACGACGGCTGGCTGCGCACCGGCGACGTCGCGGTGGTCGAGGCAGACGGCTATATCCGCATCGTCGACCGGCTGAAGGACATGATCGCGGTCGGCGGCTTCAAGGTCTACCCGAGCGTGATCGAGGCGCATCTCCACGAGCATCCCGCGGTCAAGGAGGCGATCGTGCTCGGCGTCCCCGATTCCTATCGCGGCGAGGCGCCCAAGGCCTTCGTCACGCTCGAGGACGGTTTCAACGTCAGCGGCGAGGCGCTCGCGGCGTGGCTCAACCCGCAGCTCGGCAAGCATGAGCGGGTGAACGCGGTCGAGGTCCGCCTGAACCTGCCCAAGACGATGATCGGCAAGCTCGACAGGAAAGCGCTCCGCGCGGAAGAGGGGGCGTGACGTGCCTCATCCGTCACCCCCGCGAAGGCGGGGGTCCAGCTTTTTGAGGTGTGCGCCATGCCCAAAGGCGGTCATGTTTACATTATGGCCAACCGCTATCGCGGCACGGTGTATATCGGGGTGACATCCCATCTCGCGGCACGCATTTTTCAGCATCGCACCGGCGACGGATCCGATTTTTGCAAACGCTACGGCCTGGATCGCCTGGTGTATGCCGAACCGCACGACGATATCGGCGAAGCCATTGCGCGGGAAAAGGCGCTAAAGAAGTGGAATCGCGATTGGAAATTCCGCCTGATTGAAGAGCAGAATCCCGAATGGCTCGATCTGTTCGATACTCTCAACGCCTGATCGAGCTGGACCCCGCCTTCGCGAGGGTGACGAGAACAGGATCGGAGGATCACCTCTCCCGCGCCTTCATGATCGCCTTGTTGCGCGCATCGAGCGTGCGGAAGGCCGAAAAGACGCTCAGATCCTTGTCGGCTCGCCCCTTGTGGCCGAGCAGCCAGAGCTGCTGGTAGAACCAGTAGATCCCGGCGAAGCCGTCGATCGCCCTCACAATCCGGAAGCGTTTCAGGAAGCCGAGCCAACGGGGAACAAGTCCCAGCCCCGCCTCATAGCGCGGCAGTGCTTGCGTGCCCGCGAGCAATTGCCTCGGCGCATCGGTCGTCAGGCACATCGGCCGGCCGAGCCCGATCACATCGGCGGCGCCACTTTCCAGCGCCTGCTCCATCGCCGCGCGCGTCCGGAAGCCACCGGTGACCATCAGCGGCACCGACACCCGCGCCTGCATCGCGAGCGCGAAATCGACGAAATAGGCCTCGCGCGCCAGCGTCGAGGGCGCGACATTCTGCGCGGCGCTTTCTTCCATGCCCTCGATCCCGAGCAGCTTCGGCTGCTCATAGGTCCCGCCCGAAATCTCGATCAGGTCGACGCTCGCCGCCTCCAGCCAGCCGGCGACGGTCAGGCTATCCTCGAAGGCAAAGCCGCCCTTCTGGAAATCGGCGCTGTTGAGTTTGACCGAGATCGGAAAAGCCGGGCCTGTCGCGGCGCGGATCGCCGCGATCACCTCGAGCAGCAGCCGCGCGCGATTTTCGAGGCCACCACCATAGTCGTCGGTTCGCCGGTTCGACAGCGGGCTCAGAAACTGCGACATCAGATAGCCGTGCGCGGCGTGCACCTGCACTCCGGTGAAGCCTGCATCCTGACACGCCTTCGCCGCGACCGCCCAGCGATCGACCAGCTCGACAATCTCCCCGCGCATCAGCGGTTCGGGCTGGCCGAACTGCCCACCGGGCAGCCCCAGCCTGACGTCCGACGCCGATTTGGGGTGCGCGTTGACCACCAGGGGCGTCTGCCGCCCGCTGTGGCTGATCTGCGGCCAGAAATGATTGCCGCCGCGCGTCGCGGCCGTAGCCCATCGCGTCAGCCGCGCCATCATGTCGGCGTCAGGAACGCGATCGATCACGACATTGCCCGGGCGTTCGAGATGGTCGCGGTCGATCACCAGATTGCCACCGATCAGCAGCCCCGCCCCGCCATCGGACCAGAGGCCGTAGAGCCGGTCGAGTTCGGCGGTCGGGCGGCCATCGGGGGTCGCCATCCCCTCGGTCATCGCCGCCTTGGCGATCCGGTTGGGCAATATCGCGCCGCAAGGCAGCGTCAGCGGCTCCGACAAAAGGCTCATGCACACCCTCCCCACCAGTTTTCTTATGAAACGGACTGACCTTCCCATCGGGGCAAGTCAAAAAGATTCGCCTATGTGATGTTGTAACCTCGGCCATGTTATGCCATATCAAGCGCAGCAATCGTTGAACGGAGAATCGGGTGACGCACGTCGCCAGCACCGCCCCTGTCCTGACGCGCCTCGGCGCGGTGGTCCGGGCTGCGCGCGATTCGCGGCCGCTGACCTCGCTTTCGGGCGACCAGCTGGCGATGGGGCTGTCGGGGCTTTGTCTTGTCCATTGCCTTGCGACGACGATCTTCTTTGCCTCGATCGCCTCGGTCGGCGGGGTCTTCCTCGACAATCACCTGTTCCACGAGATCGGGCTGATCATCGCGATCGGCTTCGCGCTCATCACGCTCGTCTCGGGCGTGCTCAGCCATGGCTATATGATGCCCTTCGCGGTCGGCAGCTTCGGGCTCGGCATGATGGCGGGCGCGCTCGCGCGGCCGCACGACGGCAGCGAAGTGATCGCGACGATGATCGGCGTCGCGGTCGTTGCATTGGGCCACGACCTCAACCGCCGCGCGCGGCACTGATCCCGGCACCGAAACGGAGCGGTCCGCGGCTTGCGGGCACCCTGTAAAGAGCCTACATTGGACTGTAGTCAGCGCGGAATTATCCGCGCCCCGAGGAAACGCCATGGGCAAGCATGACCATCCGCACGTCGAGGCCAGCGGCGCCTCGCTCGCCAAGGCGGCGCAGGCCGCACTCGAAGGCGCGGGCGAAGCGTGGACCGACATGCGCGCCGAGATTTTCGACGCGGTCGCAGAAATCGGCAAACCCGCGAGCGCCTATGAAATCGCCGACATCGTGTCGCAGAAGCGCGGCAAGCGCGTCGCACCGAACAGCGTCTATCGCATCCTCGACCTCTTCGTTGCGAACAACCTTGTCCGCCGCGTCGAGAGCGCGAACGCCTTCGTCGCCAACAGCCATCCGGGCTGCCTCCACGACTACCTCTTCCTGATCCGCGACAGTTACGGCGCAGCCATACATGTCGACGACGACAAGCTCTCGAACGGCGTGCGCGCCGCCGCCGAAAAGACCGGCTTTGCCGCCGAACGCCCGGTGATCGAAGTGCGCGGCAAATGCGCCGAGTGCCAATAAGGTGAGCCGCCGCGCTCCACCGGACAGCTAGGGCGTGTTCGGGGGGCTCCGGCATTGGATCGAGGATCAGCGGACGCGGCCCGCCGCGCCGACGCGTGCGTGGTACTGGACGCTGGCATTCGGCATCGCGACCTTGCTCTTCGGCCTCCATCTGGCGCAGGTCTTCCCGCAAACGGGATATGACATCGCACCGGGTTACGGCCCGCCCGTGCTCGCGTTCGAATTCGCCGGCGGGCAGACCGACCTCGAAGCCATCTTCGGCTTCGCCACCGACCCCGAGCAGGTGAAGCGCCTCGCAGCGATGCGTACCGGCAACGAACGCGACTATCTCTACATGCTGCTCTACGCGGGCTTTCTTGCGAGCGGTTGCCTCGCGCTATGGCACGAGCTTCGCCTCCGCGCGCTCCTCGCCGCGGCCGTGCTCCCGATCGCCGCGGCGCTCTGCGACGCGTGGGAGAACTGGCTGCTCTTCGACATCCAGGCCGCTTTCACCCTCGGCGACTATTCGCCCGCGATGGCGAGCCTGCCCTGGCCCGTCGCCGCCAAATTCCTGCTGCTTGCCGCGACCAATGTCGTGATCGGCGCCGCGGCGACGCAGCTCGGGCGTTGGTGGGCGCTGTTCGGTACGCTCGCGATTCTGGCCGCGATCCCGGCCGTGATGGCGATCATCACCCCTGCCGCCTTCGCCTGGGCGCTGGTCCCGTCGGCGGCAGGCGGCTGGATCCTGCTACTCGCACTGGCGGCGGCAGGCAGCTGGCAGGCCTTCGCCCGCAAACGCCCCTTGGCCGATTGGAGTGATGCGCGCCCCGAACCTGCCGCTCCGGAAGCCGTCGCGCCCGCCCGCCGCGTCTTCGGCCGCCGTCGCGCCTGACCCCTTTCCACTCCGGCTCGCCGGGTCTAGGGAAGCCGCGAATCCCGAAAAAAGGGCGAAAGGCTGCACATGAACACCGTGATCATCCGCGAAGACGACCTGATCGAAACGATCGCCGACGCGCTCCAGTACATCAGCTATTTCCATCCGATGGACTATATCCGCGCGCTCGGCGCGGCCTATGAACGCGAAGTGTCGCCCGCCGCGAAGGACGCGATGGCGCAGATCCTCTCGAACAGCCGCATGTGCGCCGAGGGGCACCGCCCGATCTGCCAGGACACCGGCATCGTCACTATCTTCATCAAATGGGGCATGGACTGCCGCCTCGAGTCCCCACGCAGTCTGCAGCAGGTCGTCGACGAGGGGGTGCGCAAGGCCTATCTCCACCCCGAAAACAAGCTCCGCGCCTCGATCCTCGCCGACCCGGCGTTCAGCCGCGTGAACACCAGGGACAACACGCCCTCGGTCCTCAATGTCGAGATGGTTTCGGGCAGCAAGGTGGTGATCGACGTCGCGGCGAAGGGCGGCGGCAGCGAAAACAAGTCGAAGTTCAAGATGATGAACCCGTCGGATTCGATCGTCGACTGGGTGCTCGAAATGGTGCCCCAGATGGGCGCCGGCTGGTGTCCGCCGGGCATGCTCGGCATCGGCATCGGCGGCACCGCCGAAAAGGCGATGCTGCTCGCCAAGCAGTCGCTGATGGACCCGATCGACATGACCGAGCTGCTCGCGCGCGGGCCGGCGAACCCGACCGAGGAACTGCGCATCGAGCTCTATGAAAAGGTCAACGCGCTCGGCATCGGCGCGCAGGGGCTCGGCGGCCTCGCGACCGTGCTCGATGTGAAAATCAACGACTGGCCGACACACGCCGCGTCAAAGCCCGTCGCGATGATCCCCAACTGCGCCGCGACGCGCCACGCCCACGTCACCCTCGACGGCAGCGGTCCCGCCTTCCTCGAGCCGCCGGTGCTCGCCGATTACCCGCAGATCGACTGGGCACCCGACAAGGCCGCGATCCGCGTCGACCTCGACACGCTGACCCCCGAAGTCGTCGCGAGCTGGAAGCAGGGCGACCGCATCCTGCTCAATGGCAAGATGCTCACCGGCCGCGACGCCGCGCACAAGCGCATCGCCGACATGCTGGCGAAGGGCGAGGAGCTTCCCGTCGAGTTCAAGGGCCGGGTGATCTACTACGTCGGCCCGGTCGATCCGGTGGGCGAGGAAATCGTCGGCCCCGCAGGCCCGACGACCGCGACGCGCATGGACAAGTTCATGGACATGATGCTGGATCAGGGCCTGCTCGCCTGCGTCGGCAAGGCCGAACGCGGCCCCGCCGCGACGCAATCGATTGCGAAGCACAAGAGCGCCTATCTGATGGCGGTCGGCGGCGCGGCCTATCTCGTCGCACGCGCGATCAAGGGCAGCAAGGTCGTCGGCTTCGCCGACCTCGGCATGGAGGCAATCTATGAGTTCGAGGTCAGCGACTTCCCGGTCACCGTCGCGGTCGACAGCGAAGGCCAGAACGTCCACGTCAACGCGCCAAAGCTGTGGCAGCAGCGGATCAAGGACGAGGGGCTGCTGGAGAAGGCGTGAGCCGCCCGGCGAAGGCCGGGGTCTCGCCCTCGCAGCCTGAAATCTCCGAAACGGCGAGATCCCAGCCTTCGCCGGGATGACGATGTGGGGTGGGGTTGCGCCATGCGCCAGCCCTGCGTCTACATTCTCACCAACCGCGGCAACCAGCTCTTCTACATCGGTGTCACCGGCGACATCGCAGCGCGCATGATGCAACATCGCGCGGGCGAAGGCTCAGCTCATTGCCGCCGTTACAACAGCCGCAAGCTCGTTCATGTGGAATTTCACGCGACGATGCACGAAGCCATCGCGCGCGCGAAGGCCCTGAAAGAATGGCATCGCGACTGGAAGCGGCGGCTGATCAGCGAGAACAACCCGGGCTGGGACGATCTTTTCGACAAATTGCTCGCTTGATTCCGCGACGGCGAGATCCCGGCCTTCGCCGGGATGACGATGTTTGCTTGTATCCGTCACCCCGGCGAAGGCCGGGGTCTCGCCCGTGCCGCCTTGCCATCCCCTTCAATTTGAAGAACACTCCCCGCAACATAAACAGCCAGGGGACGCAGCATGGATTTCCGTAACGTCGACAAGGTGAACCGCCGCGACATGCTGCGCGGCACCGCGATGATGGGCGCGGGCGCGGCCTTCATGCAGCCGCTCCCGCTCTGGGCGCAGTCGGGAAGCATGGCCGACATCCGCAAGGCCGCCGAGGCGGGCAAGGACGCCTCGATCAGGCGCATCCGCGACTGGATCGCCCTCCCCTCGATCGCCGCCGAGAACCGCAACATGAAGGAGGGCGCCGCCTATATGGCCGAGCTCGCGAAGGACGCGGGCTTCACCAATGTCGAGATCGTCCCGACCGACGGCCACCCCGGCGTTTTCGGCACGATCGACGTCGGCGCCCCGCGCACGCTCGGCATCTATTTCATGTACGACGTCAAGCAATTCGACCCGGCCGAATGGTCGTCGCCGCCGCTCGAGGGCAGGATGGTCGAGCGCCCCGGTTTCGGGCAGGCGATCATGGGCCGCGGCGCCGTGAACCAGAAAGGCCCCGAGGCGAGCTTCCTCGCCGCGCTTCACGCAATCCGCGCCGCGGGGCGCAAGCTGCCGGTCAACATCGTGCTCGTCTGCGAGGGCGAGGAGGAGATCGGCTCGCCGCACTTCCGCCAGATCGCGACCAGGCCCAACATCCTTGCCGCGCTCAGGAAGTGCGAAGGCATCTTCATCCCCTTCGCCTCGCAGGGCAAGACCGGCAACGTCACGGTCAACCTCGGGTCGAAAGGCATCATCGAACTCGAACTGGTCGCGAGCGGCGAGAAATGGGGCCGCGGCCCGAAAGGCGACGTCCATTCGAGCCTCAAGGCGATGGTCGATTCGCCCGCATGGCGGCTCGTGCAGGCGCTCCAGACGCTCGTTACCGCAGATGGCAACAAGCCCGCGATCGAAGGCTGGTTCGAAAATGTCCGCCCATTGACCGACCGCGAGAAGACGCTGATCCGCGAGGCCGCAAAGGCGGGCGACGAGGCGCAGCAGAAGCAGGCGCTCGGCATCACCCACTGGATCGACAATCTCGCCTATGACGACGCGCTGATCCGCCTTGCGCAGGAACCCACGGTCAATATCGAGGGGCTCGTCGCGGGCTACACCGGCCCGGGCGGCAAGACCGTGCTGCCCGGCAAGGCGGTCGCCAAGCTCGACCTGCGCCTCGTCCCCGACCAGACGCGCGCCGAGGCCGAGAAGAAGCTCCGCGCGCATCTCGACAAGCATGGCTTCCCCGATGTCGAGGTCAATGTGTCGGGCGGCTATGACCCGACCGAGGTCGCCGAGGACAGCCGGCTCGTCCGCTCGGAACTCGCGACCTACAAAAAGCTCGGCGTCGCGACGAGCCTCAACCCGCGCATGGCGGGAAGCTGGCCGGGTTCGACCTTCACCGCGCCGCCGGTATCGATCCCCGCGGCGCATTTCGGCATCGGCCACGGTTCGGGCGCGCACGCCCCCGACGAATATTTCCTCGTCGATTCGACCAATCCTAAGGTCGCGGGCCTCGTCGACGCGACGATGGGCTTCGCCGAATTCCTCTATGTGCTGGCGGCAATAAAATGAGCGACCTCAACGGCGTCGCGCATGTCATCCTGACCGCGGGCGATTTCGCCCGCTCGACCGCCTTCTGGCGCGACATGATCGCCTATCTCGATCTCAAGCTCGTGCTCGACAGCGAACATATGCTCTATGGCGTCGGGGGCCGCACCGCGATCGGCATCCGCACCGGCAGCCCCGAAAATGCTGGCAAACGATTCGATCAGGGCGCCCCCGGGCTGCATCACGCCTGCTTCCGGATGCGCGACCGCGCCGCGATCGACAGGGTCCACGCCTTTCTCGCGGCGCGCGATGATATCCACATCGTCCACGCGCCGCAGGAGGA
>CBJKNR010000119.1:0-9202 GCA_966417555.1 uncultured Sphingopyxis sp. | reverse complement strand
CGAGATGGGGTTGGTCAAGAATTTCAGCCAGGCGAGCCTCACAGCGCTGCAGGCGGCCGAGCGCGCGCTCAATTCGGGCGGGCATCTGTCGGGGATCACGACCGGGATCGCGAGCATGAACGCGAAGATCGGCGGCATGCACAATAGCGACCTCATGATCCTCGCGGGCCGTCCGGGCATGGGCAAGACCTCGTTCGCCACGAACATCGCCTATAATGCCGCCGAACGCTTCCGCCGCGACGAAGAGGACGGCATCCCGCCCGAGAAGAATATGGGCGCGAAGGTCGCCTTCTTCAGCCTCGAAATGTCGGCCGACCAACTCGCGACGCGCGTGCTCGCCGAACAGTCGGGGGTGTCGGGCGAGGCGCTGCGCATGGGCAAGATCAGCAAGGAGCAGTTCCAGCAGCTCTCGCGCGCCGCGCAGGCGCTGCAGACGCTGCCGCTGTTCATCGACGATACGCCGGGCCTGACGATCGCGGGGCTGCGCACGCGCGCGCGGCGGCTGCAGCGGCGCCACGGCATCGGCTTCATCGTCGTCGATTATCTCCAGCTGCTGCAAGGCTCGTCGAAGAGCGGCGACAACCGCGTGCAGGAAATTTCGGAAATCTCGCGCGGCCTCAAGACCTTGGCGAAAGAGCTTAATGTCCCGGTGATGGCGCTGTCGCAGCTCAGCCGCCAGGGCGAAAGTCGTGAGGACAAGCGCCCGCAGCTCTCCGACCTTCGCGAATCGGGCTCGATCGAACAGGACGCCGACATGGTGCTCTTCGTGTTCCGCGAGGATTATTATGTCGCGGCGCGTGAACCCAAGCGCCCGGTCGAGGGCGACGATGTGAAGATCCACGCCGCGCACGAGGAATGGGCGGCCGAAATGGAGCGCGTCTTCGGCCTTGCCGAAGTCATCGTCGCCAAATCGCGCCACGGCTCGACAGGCAAGGTGCGCCTGCACTTCGAGGCGAAGACGACGAAGTTCAGCGACCTCGCCGACGACAGCATGGCGTATGAGGATTATGAATAGGGCTTAATGGCCAACTTCAAATCCGTTCGTGCTGAGCTTGTCGAAGCACAGTCCTTGTCTGTCGACGTTGAGAGAAAGAACGGCCCTTCGACAAGCTCAGGGCGAACGGTTTTTGCAGTTTGTGGGCTCTTCAGAACGCCGGATCGTTCGCCGGATCGTCGTCCAGGGGTGTCACCGCGGTGTGGATGCCGCATTCGGTCTTGTCCCAGCCGCGCCAGCGGCCCGAGCGCGGGTCTTCGCCCGGCTTGACCTTCGACGTGCAGGGCGAGCAGCCGATCGAGGGATAGCCTTCGGCTTCGAGCGGGTGGCGCGGCAGGTCGTGCGCCTCGAAATAGGCGTCGAGCATTTCGCGCGTCCAGTTGGCGAGCGGGTTGAACTTGAGGCGGCCGGTCGAGCCGTCGAGTTCGAAGCGCGCGAGGCCCTGCCGCGTCGACGACTGGAAGCCCTTGCGGCCCGTGATCGAGGTGTCGAAGTCGGTCAGCGCCTTTTCGAGCGGCTTGACCTTGCGGATTTCGCAGCAACCGTCGGGGTCGTACGACCAGCGGAGCTCGGTCGCGTCCTTTGCGGCGAGCTCGTCGGCGTCGGGGGTCAGGTTGACGATGTTGAGCCGCAGCTTCGCAGCGAGGGTGTCGCGATAGGCGAGCGTTTCGGGAAAATGCTTGCCCGTGTCGAGGAACAGCACGGGCATGTCGGGCGCCACGCGGCTCACAAGGTGCAGCAGAATCGCGCTTTCGGCGCCGAAGCTCGAGACGATCGCGGTTTCGCCGAGCAAGCCCGCACCAATCACGCTCGTCACCACCTCGGCGGCGTCCTGCCCGCGGAAGAGGTTGTTGAGGCGGATGACGTCGGCCTGCGTGAAGCGCGGCGCCACGTCGATCCGGTCGCGGGTGCGGTCTTCGGGTACGGATTTGCTAGCCATGCCGCAACTTCCAGATCGGGATCGCGCCGTCGGCGGCGCCCTGATAATGTGCGGGCCAGCGCGTCAGCGCCGCCTCGACATCGGCGGGATTGAGCGCCTTTTCAGGCGCAAAGCTGTCGAAGCCGCAACGCTTCATATAGGCGATCTGGTCGACGAGGACGTCGCCCTGCGCGCGCAGTTCACCGGCATAGCCTGCTTCGCGCAGGATACGGGCCGAACTGTAGCCGCGCCCGTCGCGGAACTTCGGGAAGGCGACCTCGATCAGCGCGAGCCGGTCGAGATGGGGGATCAGCGCGCGCGCATCCTCATCGGGCTCGAGCCGCACCGCGGTCGCGTTCGACTGCTGGAGGAAGGCGTCGAGGGTGACGCAGGGTTCCTCGCCGTCGCTGTGCAGATACTCAACCATCTTAAAGCCCCTCCTCTTCAGAGGAGGGGTTGGGGTGGTGGCGCGCGTCAGCGAGCAAGGCCGCCAGCACCACCCCGCTGCGACTAGCGAGCAAGCTCGCAAGTCTCGCTGCCCCTCCTCTGAAGAGGAGGGGTTTGGTTTCCGGATTATCCATAGATCGCCTCCTTGAAGGGGGCCATGCCGACGCGGCGGAAGGTGTCGACGAAGCGCTCGCCTTCGGTGCGCTCGGCGAGATATTTGTCGGTCACGCGCTCGATCGCGTCGACGATGCCGTCCTCGTCGAAGCCCGGGCCGGTGATCGTGCCGAGCGACACATCCTCCGCACCCGATCCGCCGAGGAGGAGCTGGTAATTCTCGGTGCCCTTGCGGTCGACGCCGAGGATGCCGATGTGGCCGGCGTGGTGGTGTCCGCAGGCGTTGATGCAGCCCGAAATCTTGAGCTTGAGTTCGCCGAGGTCCTTCTGGCGGCCGAGGTCGGAGAAGCGCGTCGCGATCTTCTGCGCGACCGGGATCGAGCGCGCATTGGCGAGACTGCAATAGTCGAGCCCGGGGCAGGCGATGATATCGCTGATCAGGTCGAGGTTCGGTGTTGCGAGCCCCGCCGCGTCGAGCGCCTGCCAGATCGTATGGAGATCGGCCTTGCGGACGTGCGGCAGCACGATGTTCTGCGCGTGGGTGACGCGCAGCTCGTCGTGGCTGTACTTCTCGGCGAGGTCGGCCATCAGGTCGATCTGCGCCGACGACGCATCGCCGGGGATGCCACCCACGGGCTTCAGGCTGATGTTGACGATCGCGTGGCCGGGCACCTTGTGCGCGGCGACATTCTGGTCGACCCAGACCGCGAAGTCGGGATCGCTGCGGTCGATCGCATCGGGCGCCGAGGCGTCGAGCGCGGGCGGCGCGAATTGCTTCGCGATGCGGTCGAACTCGGCCTTCGGCGGGTCGATGCCGAGCGACTTCACATGCGCGAATTCTTCCTCGACCTGACGGCGATATTCGTCGGCGCCGAGCTCGTGGATCAGGATCTTGATCCGCGCCTTGTAGATATTGTCGCGGCGGCCGTAGCGGTTGTAGACGCGCAGGCACGCCTCGGCATAGCTCAGCATATCCTCGAGCGGCACGAAATCCCTGATCAGCGGCGCGATCATCGGGGTGCGGCCCATGCCGCCGCCGACGTAGAAGGCGGCGCCGTGGACGCCGTCCTTCTCGACGATCCGGATGCCGATGTCGTGGAGGCGCATCGCGGCGCGATCTTCATCGGCGGCGATCACCGCGATCTTGAACTTGCGCGGCAGATAGCTGAATTCGGGATGGAAGCTCGACCATTGGCGGAGCAGTTCGGCCCACGGGCGCGGGTCGGTGATCTCGTCGGCCGCGGCGCCCGCCCACTGGTCCGAGCTGATGTTGCGGATGCAGTTGCCGCTCGTCTGGATCGCGTGCATTTCGACCGACGCGAGGTCGGCGAGGATCGCGGGCGCATCCTCGAGCTTGATCCAGTTATACTGGATATTCTGGCGCGTGGTGAAATGGCCGTAATCGCGGTCATATTTGCGCGCGATGTGCGCAAGCATCCGCATCTGCCGGCTGTCGAGCGTGCCATAGGGCACCGCGACGCGCAGCATATAGGCGTGCAGCTGGAGGTAGAGGCCGTTCATCAGGCGAAGCGGCTTGAACTGATCCTCGGTGATCTCGCCCGCAAGGCGGCGGCGCACCTGATCGCTGAACTCGGCGACGCGCGCGTCGACCATCTGCTGGTCATATTCGTCATATTTGTACATGTCAGATCACCCAGTCGCCGGCCGCGGGATCGGCGGGTTTCAGTGTCAGGTCGGGGCGCACGGTCGGCCCCAAGGCACGGATGCGGTCCTTGATATGCGCGGGGCGCGGCCCATCGGCGGTTTGCTCGCCCGTGATGATATAGGGCGCGTTGACGCGGCGCGCGCCTTCCTCGGCGGCAAGGATCGCCTCGCCCTGTTCGCCGACGTCGGCGGCGTCCTCGATATGGAGCGACCAGTCGGCGCCGGTCCACCAGGTGACAAATCCTGTTTTCAGGTCATTGCCCGTGAGCAGTTTCATGAGAAATCCCTTATTTTTTCGGCGACGCCCGGCGCGCCGAGGCAGTCGAGGGCGTCGGCACGCGCCGCGACCTTGCCGACAATGATCAGCGCGGGGCTTTGAACTTTTTCCCGCGCGACCAGGTCGCCGAGATCGGTGAGCAGCGAACGCATGACGCGCGCATCGACGGTGGTGCCGCGCTCGATCACCGCGACCGGCAGGTCCGGCGAAACGCCGTCGGCGATCAGCTTGTCGGCGATGGCGTGCGCGGTCGCGAGGCCCATGTAGATGACGAGGGTGCGGCCCTGACCCGCCAGCCCCGACCAGTCCTGATCGGTCAGATCCTTGCACTGGCCCGCGACGAAGCTGACCGCGCTCGCATCTTCGCGATGGGTGAGGGGTAGGCCCGCCTGCGCGGCGCAGCCTGCGGCGGCGGTGATGCCGGGGACGACCTCTGCCGCGATGCCGGCTTCGCGCGCCGCGTCGAGTTCCTCGCCGCCGCGCCCGAAGATGAAGGGATCGCCGCCCTTGAGGCGGACGACCTGTCTGCCGGCACGCGTTTCGCGAACGATCAGCGCGTTGATCAGCTCCTGCTTCATGGTGTGGCGGCTGCGCTGCTTGGCGACGCTGATCCGCTCGATATGCGGCGGGATCAGCGCGAGCACGCCTTCGCCGACGAGCCCGTCATGAACGACAAGGTCGGCGGTTGCGAGCAGCCGCGCGGCGCGCAGCGTCAAGAGGTCGGGGTCGCCGGGACCGGCGCCGACGAGCCACAGCTTGCCCACGGAAGAGGGAGACTTTTCCATGCAGGATAAATGATTGCGCGGACCGCGCTTGGCAAAGCAGGCTTTGTTGACGGTGGTGAAGGTAAAATTGGGTCAGCGGCAAACCCATTCGTCATTGCGAGCGTAGCGAAGCAATGACGAGATTTAGAGATACTTCTTTGTCACCAGCTGCGATCCTTCGGGGTCGCGCAGGCCGACGCCGATCGAGGCGCGCATCGCATCGCTTTCGGAGGACGCGACGGGATAGGCGCAATAATCTGCGGCGTAGAAGGCGCTCGGCCGGTGATTGCCCGACAGGCCGATGCCGCCGAAGGGCGCGGCCGACGAGGCGCCGTTGGTCGGGCGATTCCAGTTGATGACGCCCGCGCGGGCATTGGCCCAGAACTGGTCGTAAAGCTGCGGCGTGCCGCCGATCAGCGACGCGGACAGGCCAAAGGCGGTGTTGTTCGCCTCGGCGATCGCGGCCTCGAAGCTGTCGACGCGGATGACTTGCAAGAGCGGGCCGAACAGTTCGATGTCGGGGCGCTCGGGCATTGCGGTGACGTCGATGATGCCGGGTGTCAGGAAGGGGCGGCCCGCGACGGGCCGCGCCATGTGGCGGAGCACCTGTCCGCCGTTCGACATCAGGATGAGGAAGCTTTCGGTCAGGCCGTCGGCGGCCTCATTGTCGATGACGGGCCCCATATAGGGGGCGGGGTCGGCGTGTGGATGATCGACGATCAGCCGGTTCGCCAGATCGCATACCTCGTCGATCAGCCGGTCCGCCAGGCTGTTCTTGACGATCAGCCGCCGCGCATTGCTGCACCGCTGCCCGGCGCTGAGGAAAGCCGACTGGACGACGAGGATCGCCGCGGTGCGGATGTCGGCGGTGTCCCATACGACGATCGGGTTGTTGCCCCCCATTTCGAGCGCGAGCATCTTGCCCGGCTGGCCCGCGAACTGGCGGTTCAGGGCAAGGCCGGTGCGCGCCGACCCGGTGAAGAGCAGCCCGTCGATGCCGGCGTGCCCCGCGAGCGCCTTTCCCGTGTCGGGGCCGCCGATGACGAGGCGCAGCACCTCTTGCGGCACGCCGGCGCTGTGGAAGAGTTCGACGAGTTTCGCGCCGACCGCGGGGGTCTTTTCCGACGGCTTGAAGACGACTGAATTGCCGGCGATCAGCGCCGGGACGATATGGCCGTTCGGCAGGTGCGCCGGGAAATTATAGGGGCCAAGCACCGCGAGCGTGCCGTGCGGTTTGTGGCGCACCGCGTTGCGCAGCCCCATCGCGCCCTCGATACGGCGATTGGACGAGCGCTCGGCATAGGCCTTGACCGAAATATCGACCTTGTTCGCGACCGATTCGACCTCGGTGCGGGCTTCCCACAGCGGTTTTCCGGTTTCGCGCGCGATCAGGTCGGCAAATGGTTCGGCCTCGGCCTTGACCCGGTCGACGAAGCGGCGCAGCGCTTCGGTGCGGAAGGT
The DNA here is from genome assembly GCA_966417555.1 of uncultured Sphingopyxis sp. Taxonomy (GTDB): domain Bacteria; phylum Pseudomonadota; class Alphaproteobacteria; order Sphingomonadales; family Sphingomonadaceae; genus Sphingopyxis. The sequence continues at coordinate 2,561 of CBJKNR010000119.1, read as the reverse complement.
GACGGGTTTGGACGCCCATTCGGGCCAGGCGCGACGCGCGATCCCGACTTCGGCATCGACGTCGCTGACCGGCCCGCGCCACAGCTCTTCGCCGGTTGCGGGTTCGAAGGAAATCAGGGGCTCGCTCATGGTCGCCCGCGTCTTATCGGCGAAAGCGGGCAGGGGCAACCTGCGCCGCATCGGCCCACGGATTGCTTGCGCCGCGCGGCGTGGTTGGCGATAGACGCGAACGAGTCCCAATGCAGGGGACGCAGGAAACGAAGCAAGGGGACGTGCCATATTGGTCCAGCAGGATGCAAAGCAGGATGGGCGCCGCGACTGGTCCGACCAATATTGGTGGTCGCACGACGGCGTCCGGCTGCACGCGCGCGTCTATGCGGGACCCGAAGGCAGTGCGGATGCGCCACCGGTGCTGTGCATGCCCGGTCTCGCGCGCAATGCCCGCGATTTCGAGGCGCTGGCGCCGCATGTGGCGCGATATCGCAAGGTGATCGTCATCGAGTTCCGCGGGCGCGGCGAGAGCGCCTATGCCAAGGATCCCATGACCTATGTCCCGCTGACCTATGTGCAGGATGTCGTGGCGCTGCTCGATGAGCTGAAGATCAATCGCTTCGCCGCGATCGGCACGTCGCTCGGCGGGCTGGTGGCGATGCTGATGGCGGCGACCCTCCCCGCGCGTCTCGTCGGCGCGGTGCTCAACGACGTCGGACCCGAGCTCGAGACCGCCGGGCTCGAACGCATCCGCGATTATATCGGCGCGGGCGGCAGCCAGCCGACGTGGGTGCACGCCGCGCGCGCCTTTGCCGAACTCAACGGCGCGGTCTATCCGGGCTATGATATCCACGACTGGCTGCGGCTGACGAAGCGCACGCACCGGCTGACCCCCGAGGGGCGGATCGTCACCGATTATGACAAGCAGATCGCGGCGCCGCTGCGCGTGCCGAACGGCGGCGACGCCGGGGTCGACCTGTGGCCGGCGTACCGCGCGCTCGGCGATATTCCGCTGTTGATCCTGCGCGGGGCGCTGTCGGACATATTGTCGCGCGCTGCGGGTAAGAAGATGGCGGCCGAACTGCCCCGCGCGCGGCTGGTCGAGGTGCCGGGGGTCGGCCATGCGCCGACGATGGACGAGCCCGAAGCGCGCGCGGCGATCGATGCGTGGCTCGCGGAGCTTCCGCAAGCGTGAGCGCCGCCGAGCCCGGCGCGCCCTGGCCGATCCGTATCCTGCACCTCCATTCGGGCTTCTCGCTCGGCGGGAAGGAGGCGCGCGCGGTGCGGCTGATGAATTTGATGGGAGATCGCGCGCATCACACGATATTGTCGGCGATGCCCGGCGCGCTCGGCGCGCGCGATGCGATCGACCCAGGGATTGTCGTCGATTTTCCGGAGGATGCGCCGCCGCTGCATGGCAAGCCGTCGCTCGGCCGTTATCGCGACCTTGCGCGATATATGACCGGTTTCGAACTGGTGCTGAGCTATAATTGGGGCGCGATGGACGGGGTGATGGCGCGCCGCATGCATGCCGCGCGCCTGCGGCACCGCATGCCCGAGCTGATCCATCATGAGGATGGCTTCAACGAGGACGAGAGCGTCCGGCGCAACTGGAAGCGCAATCTTTTCCGGCGCGTCGGGCTGCGCACGGCGCAGTCGGTGATCGTGCCGTCGACGCTGCTCCAGCGGATCGCGACCGACGAATGGGGCGCGGGCGCCAGGGTCCGGCTCGTCCGCAACGGCATCGACGTCGCCGTTTATGCCAGGGGACCGTCGGTGCCGATCCCGGGTTTCGAGCGCCGCGCGGGCGAGGTCGTGATCGGCACGGTCGCCGGGCTGCGCAAGGTGAAGGATCTGCCGCGCCTCGTGCGCGCGGTCGCGACGCTGCCGCCGCACGTCCGCCTCGTGATCGTCGGCGAGGGGCCCGAGCGCGATGCCATCGCTGTCGAGGCGGTCCGATGCGGCATGGCGGACCGGCTCGTCATGCCCGGCTTCATGGCCGGGCCCGCGCGCTGGATCGGCCATTTCGACGCGCTGGCGCTGTCGTCGCGCAGCGAACAGGCACCGATTGCGGTGATCGAGGCGATGGCCGCGGGACTGCCCGTCGTCAGCCCCGATGTCGGCGACGTCGCGGCCATGGTGTCGGACGCGAACCGGCCGTTCGTCGCGGCCGACGAGGCAGCCTTCCGGAACGCGCTGGCGCGGGTAGCCGGCGACGCAGCGCTGCGCGCCGAGGCCGGCGCGGCGAACCGCCGGATCGCCGCCGAACGGTTCGACGAATCAAATATGGTCGGCGCTTATGAAAAGCTCTATGCTCGCGCGCTTGAAGGCTATGGGCCGTTCAGCGGTGGCTGGGTCGGCTGCGATTGACAACGGGGTCCAATTTCCGCTTACGCAAGCGGAAACGGGGGCTGGTTCGCAGACGTGGACCGGCGGAGAGAGAGAAGGTTTAGAGTGTTCAAAGGTTTGAAGCCCATCTTTTACGGCGGGCGGGAAGGCTGGCCGCTGGTCGAAGGCGGCAAGGGCGCGTCGGCGACCAACCACATGTCGAGCGGCGCCTGGGCCACGGC
>CBJKNR010000118.1:0-9243 GCA_966417555.1 uncultured Sphingopyxis sp. | reverse complement strand
GGAGCACGCTGTTCGCTGCGAGCGCCCACAGGATCTGCGGCGAACGCCGCCTGGGTTGCGTAGCCAAGGGATGAGTGTGGTCTATCCCGGTTGTAATCATCCTCCCAAGCAGCGATCTCGACCCTGGCATGGGCGAGGCTCATGAACAGCGTCTCGTTGAGCAGTTCATCGCGCATCCTTCCGTTGAAGCTCTCGACGTAGCCGTTCTGCATTGGTCTTCCCGGAGCGATGTAGTGCCACTCCACGCCGATCTCCCCGCACCATGCCAGCACAGCATTACTGGTGAGTTCGGTTCCGTTGTCGCTGACGATCATGCCGGGCTTGCCACGCCGGGCGATCAGCTCGGTCAGCTCGCGCACGACACGGCGCCCCGAGATCGAGGTGTCGGGCACCGCTGCCAAGCACTCCCGGGTCACGTCATCGACCACGTTGAGCACGCGGAACCGCCTGCCAGACGCCATCTGATCATGGACAAAGTCGAGGCTCCAGCGCTGGTTCGGCAGCGCCAGCACCGGAGCAGGTGCTCGGGTCCCGACAGCACGCCTGCGGCTGCGTCGTCGTCTGACCCCGAGCCCTTCCTCCTGGTAGATACGCTGGGTCTTCTTGCGGTTGATCATCACGCCCTCCCGGCGCAGCAGGATGTGCAGACGGCGATAGCCGAACCGGCGACGCTGGTTGGCCAGCTCGCGCAGCTTCTCACGCAAACCGGCATCATCGTCCCGCGTGGAACGGTAACGCACGCTCTTGCGATCGGCATTGATGACACGACACGCCCGCCGTTCGCTCATCCCGTGGCAGGCCTGGAGATGAGCCACAGCTTCCCGCTTGGCGGCGGGCGTCAGAACTTTTTTGACAGGAGATCCTTCAACGCAGCCTGGTCGAGCATCGCATCGGCCAGCAGCCGCTTAAGCTTCGCGTTCTCGCTCTCGAGCTCCTTCAGTCGCCGTGTCTCGGATATCTCCAGCCCGCCATACTTCGACTTCCAGTTGTAGATCGTCGCTTCCGACACACCGTGCCGCCGGGCCAGGTCCGCAGTCTTCGCGCCAGCCTCAGCCTCCTTCAGCACGCCGATGATCTGCTCTTCCGTAAACCTCGTTCTCTTCATCTCGTCCGTCCTTCCATCAAGGCCGGACTCTAATCAAGACTGGAGGAAAATCAGGGGGTCACGTCACGGAAGATGAAGAGCCGCGCTTTCCTGAAAGAACGAGCCCTCCTGGGTCGCACGGCGCAGATAGCCTCGGATGCGGAATGATAATTGTAGCGCAGCGCCAAAACCGATGGCCGCGGAGTAATAGGTCAGGTGCCGATGACGTGATATGGAGCCTAATGGCTTGGACGTCCTTCGGTCCGCCCGCAAGATGCCCCCATGGCACAGAATATTTATGACAACCCTGACTTCTTTGCTGGTTACAGCGGCCTGCCGCGACAGGTTCGCGGCCTCGACGGCGCGCCCGAGTGGCCCATCCTCAGCAAGCTGTTTTCGAGCCTCGCAGGCAAGCATATCCTCGATCTCGGTTGCGGTTTCGGCTGGGTGTCACGCTGGATGCGCGCGCAGGGAGCGGCGTCGGTAATCGGAATCGACCTGTCGCACCGGATGATTTCGCGAGCCCGGGCGGACACGAACGACGCCGCGATCGACTATCGCGTCTCCGTCTCGACGCGCTCGAATTGCCCTCGGCGAGCTTCGATCTCGCCTTCAGCTCGCTTGCCTTCCATTATGTCGAAGATTGGACGGTCCTCGTCAGCCGACTTGCCGCGGTCCTGAAACCCGGCGGCGATCTCATCTTCACAATCGAGCATCCGGTTTATATGGCGCCCGCCCTTCCGGATTGGACCATGGACGGCGACGGGCGACGGAGTTGGCCGGTGAATGGATATTTTCTTGAGGGGGAGCGGCGCACGAACTGGTTCGCTGATGGAGTGATCAAATATCACCGGACGATCGCCACGACGTTGAACGGGTTGAATGCGGCCGGATTTATGCTGAATCGCATCGATGAATTTGTTCCCAGCGCGGAGCAGATTGCGGCAGATCCGGCGCTACGCGAAGAGCTCGATCGGCCGATGTTGCTCATTGTGTCGGTGTGTCGGTGTCGCTTCCGGAACGATGAGGCTGGCCGCCTCGCGATTACGGATTAGCCTACTACGGAAGCATGCGCCGGTTGTGGTTGACCAGCTCGGCTCCGCGATGGACGGGGCGTCGGGGCCGTGCGGCCGGAACCTTGCAAAGTGTGCCGGGTCTGATGACGACGGACTGGAGTCTCTATGAACCAGCAGAAAAGCTACATCCCATTGCTGACGACCGACCTCGCCGGGGCTGAGCAATAGTACGCCAAGTTTCTCGGTCGCGGCCCGGACCACCAACCGATGACGACGCTGCTTCAATGGGAGTTGTCGGATAAGGGCGGCCTGATGCTCTCTGACAGCGCTGAAACGCCGCGCCCGGTGTCGCTTTCTTTTATGTCGACGATATGGAGGCAGAACGCGAGAGGCTCGGGCGTCTGGGCGTTGTACTCGGGGATGATATCGAAGGCGACTATTCCCGATGACAACCTACTCTCATTAGCGACACCGCCGCGGACGCCTGTCGGGAGCCTGAACGAGCACGGAAAGTGACGGGCGTCATCTATCTCGGCGTTGGCCGTTACTGGAGGTTGATGCGATATCGGTTCGAGCGCGATTTAACCGACAATCAATTCAATGATCGAGCGCCGCGAGGGGGATAATAAGCGAGACGATCAAACCCTCCGCTTGCCAGTTGCGGTCGATCGACGCTTTCAACGTCGCTGCGATCCCCTTTTCGAGGCGCGTGCCGAACCCTTCGTTACCGCGCGCCGCTTCGCCGACAGGCTGGGGACCGCCGCTTTCCTCCCAGTGAAGGCGCACAACGATGTCATCGCTTTCGACGCGAACCGCGAGCCGGCCCTCGGGCACCGATAGCGAGCCATATTTTGCGGCATTTGTCGCAAGCTCGTGCAGCAGCAACGCGATATGCGTGACGGCTCGCCCGCCGAGAAGGAGCTCGGGCCCTTCCACGCTGATCCGGTTATCGGCCGAATAGGGAGCGAGTATGGCATCGATTAGTGCCGGAAGATCGGTTTGGGGCCGCGCCTCGGTTGCGCCGCCTGCGTCTCCCATCGTCAACTCGTGCGCGCGCGACAGGGCTTGCAACCGGTCCTGGATCATTCCCACGACATCGTCGAGGTTTCCGGCGGATCGCGAACTGATCGTGACAATGGCATTGGCGAGCGCGAACAGGTTCTTCACCCGGTGCCGCATCTCTCCCATCAGCAGTTGCTGGCGCTCCTGCGCTAGCTTCCGTTCGGTAATGTCGCGCGCGATTTTCGACGCGCCGACAATGTGTCCCTGAGCATTGCGGATCGGCGAAATGGTCAGGGAAATGTCGACGAGTTCGCCATTCTTGCGCAATCGCCGGGTCTCGAAAGGCGCGATGCGTCTACCGCGCTGAATCTCCGCGAGGATATGCGGTTCTTCGTTCAACCGGTCCTCCGGGATCAAAATCGTGATCGGCTTGCCGATAACCTCCTCGGGCGTGTAGCCGAAGAGCAGCGTTGCGCCCCGGTTCCAGCTTTGAATGATGCCCTGAAGATTCTTGCTGATGATCGCATCGTCGGAGCCCTCGATGATCGCGGCAAGCCAGTCGCGGGGATCGGGAGCATCCGCAGTCTCGTTGCCGGTGGCTGCCGCAGACATGGGCCTGTCGGCCGAAATGACGGGATGCACTTCGGATCGTGGGCGCGAACTTGCGAGATCGTCCCGCACCGCGGCGCCACCTTTGAAGTCCGACATATGCGCTCCTTGAGAAGAATCGACCTACCATTCGGGCTTGGCGCCGCGCTCCGTATCGCGGACGAAGTCTAGGCATGAGGGTTTCGGGAGCACATGACAAGTCGTGGCGCAGGCAGCAGCATCGAACAGCATAACAGGCGGCCGAGGAGCTGCTTCCCCGGATCCGGTTGGGCCGAGCGTTCGGCGAAGCAATCAGCGCCGGTTTTGCACGACTTTGGACCTGCCATCCTGGGGCCCGGCCCGGGCCAGCGGCCCTCGCGAGCCTCACGCTCGATCTTCGTGCCTGCGGCGAGGCTGACGGCCTGCTCAGTGGGCGTCCTGTCGGCAGAGCGACAGGACGCCATGTCATCAGCCGTTGAGCTTGTCCTTGACGGCTTTGGCAGCCGAGAAGCCGAGTTTTTTCGAGGCGGCGATCTGGATCGTTGCGCCGGTCGAGGGATTGCGGCCTTCGCGGGCGGCGCTCTCCTTGACCTTGAATTTCCCGAAACCGTTCACCGACACTTCCTCGCCCTTGGCGGCTGCGTCCGCGATCGCGGCGAAGACGGCGTCAACGGCTTTCTTGCCGTCGGCCTTGCTCGTTCCGAGTGCAGTCGCGACGCTGTCGGACAGTTCGGCACGGTTCATTCTTGTCTCCATGATGGTTCGCCGGCCCCGCGCCGGCGGCGCGCTGCTATAACCGCCGGAGGGTGCACCGCCAACGCGATATCGCTCGGCGCGATCAGGGAACTTTAGCTCTCCATTCTCGTTACTCGCGCGCACGGTCGCGCCGGTCGTCGGATCGGTCGACTGGATCCGGACGGCCAGTTCTCTCAGGACGGCCGCCCAAGGGATCCGCGAGGCCTCATCCCCCCGCAAGCCTCGCGGGTTCCGTTGGCATCGCGTCCGGGAAGGACAGGGAAGAGCCGTTCCTCCACTCCGCGCACCCTGAGGCGGAAAGGAGCAGAGCAAGTGGTGACAACAATTTGACCGATATCTGCACCTCGCTGCCCAGCGCCGTAAAGAAAGGTGCCGACGCACCGCGCCGGCACCTTGCGCCCCTTATTTGACCGCGTCTTGCGCGGCGTCGCCGACATCCTGCGCGGCATCGCCGACCTTCTGCGCTGCCTCGGTCGCGGCCTCTGTCTCGGCCTTCTCGTTACCCAGAAACTGGAAAGCGATGAAGGCGGCGAGAGCAAGCGCGACCAGAACAAGGAGAATCATGCCTGATCCGCCGCGTCACAGTTCGCGATTGACGACAGTAGTGGTGTCCGTCGTGCCGTCGCTTTCGCGCGTTGTGTGGATTTCATCCGCCATGGGAAAACTCCTCTTGCCGATAAAACGCAGGACGCTGGGACAGCGGGATAGTTCCTGTGCCTTCGCGAGGACCGGTCCGAAACCGCCGTTGCAGCCAGGCTCGTCATCGAGATCGGATCGAAATCGCCCCGTGCACGGGCTGGAACCGGAAATCGAATCTTCCGATGCCTCATTCCTGAACGCTCTCCCTCGGCTCGCGATCGCCAAAGCAGACAGATCGTTCCGCATTCGCCTGCGAATTAACCTATGTGAAGGTCTTGTGCTCGCCGGGTAATATTGATTTCTCCGGCTGCTGCGGACTTGCGATGGATCGCACGTCGCAATGCGGGGCCGCGATACGGCATGAAAAGTGAATTGATTCCGGATGCGCCTGGTAGTTGTCGAGGGCGATGTTGAGATTCGGGAGCGCCTGGCTGAGCGAGCGGCATCGCGCCGGCATCATCGTCACGACGCCGAACGGCGATCTCGCAGACCGCCTGGCGATCAGGCGAAGCGGCGCCGATATATATCTCCTGAAGCCCGTCGATGGCGACGAACTCATCCAGGGCGTGCGCAACCTTGCGCGGCGGATAATTGCGGTCGAGCCGGATTTCGCGGAATTCTCGGCGAATGATTGGTTTTTCGATCCGGCGCATTGGACCTTGTAGCCGGCTTGGGGCGCAGCGGTTCGGCTCTCGGCAAATGAAGTGAAATTCGTCCAGAGGCTGCTGCGCGATCCTGGGTCGACAGTGGCGCGGCGGGATTTGCACGTCCATCTCGGCTATCCGGGGGGCAGGGTCGGCGATCGCAACCTTGAAGCTCTGGTTCGCCGCCTCCGCCGCAAGCTCCAGCTGAGTGGGGCGCCGCCAATTGTAAAATATCGTTAACCACCGATTTTAATTCGGTAAAAATTCGAGTCTTGTGCATATTTCGAGTTGATAATTCATTTTTTTGTAAGAAGATTGGTCTCCAGCTGGCTGCACCGAACTCTCGTTCGTTGCGAGCGAGAGGCGAAGCAGTGGGGGCGGTATTCGGATAGCGATTGCGGCACCGTGCGGCTGGGCATGACCTCCCCTCCCGAACGCGCCGGCGGATCGAGATCCTTGATGATAAATGCGTCCGGCATGTCCCGGAGATAAAAAGGGGTCGCGAAATGAGGGGGATTGGATTTTCCGGGCGTCGGAATGGATCGGGCGCCGGGCGCCTGCTATGCGGCACCTCTCTCTCTGCAATGCTTCTGCTGGCAGTCCCGTCCGCTGCTTTCGCGCAGGACGCTGACAGAAACTGGGATGCGAACAGCACCACGCCCGGTAGTGGCGGCACCGGCACTTGGAACACCAGCGGACTCAACTGGAGTCCCAACACCGACGGCACCAGCGGCCCTTATGATGCCCCTTGGAGCAACCTCGACCTCGACAATGCAATCTTCGGCGGCACCGCCGGCACCGTGACACTGGGCGAGCCGATTACCGTCCACAATATCACCTTTGCCACAACCGGCTACACGCTCACCGGAAATACGTTGACGCTTGGCGGCATTGCGCCGACGATCACAGTGAACGGCACCGGAGCGGCGACAATAAGTTCCATTCTCGCCGGCGCGAACGGTCTCGCCAAATCCGGGGACGGCAGCTTGACCCTCTCCGGCATCAACACCTTCAGTGGCGGAATCACGCTGGATGCTGGGCTCCTGACGGCAACCGACAATCGCGCGCTCGGCGCGGCGAGTAACATCGTCAACGTTGCCGCCACTTCGAATTTGTCGGTCACCAACGGGGGCTTCGGCATCGCGGATCGAGTCGTTTCTATCGCCGGAGGTGCGACACTGAGCATTACCGGCGCCGGCACAGGATCGGCGAAGTTCACTGGTTCGGGCAATCTCACTGCCTTTGCCGGGATGACACTCGACAACGACGACAGCGACTTCACCGGTGCAACGACGCTCAACGGGTATTTCGGGAGCAACGGAAGCATCTTTTTCACCTCCGTAGGCAATATCGGGGAGGCAAGTTCGCTGGGCGCCGGGGGGACAATTACGTTCACCCGAGGCGACCTCACGCTCCTTCGGTATATTGGCGCGGGCAACAGTTCGAACCGGGACTGGGTGATGTCGGGAAGCGGGGCGCGCCGTTTCCTCAATGAGGGCACGGGAACGCTGACGCTCAGCGGCGACATCGAACTGCAGCAACGCACCCAGTTTCAAGCCGTCAGCGCGGGCTTCGACCTGCAGGGCGTAATCAGTGGTGCCGGCTCGGCTGTCTTCACCGGAAGCGGGGCGGGCGCGATAACATTGGGCGGCGCCAACACCTTCACGGGCGCGACGGATATAAGCGGCGGGCTCGTTTCGGCATCCGTGCTAGCCGATACGGGTACAGCGAGTTCCCTGGGAGCCGGGTCTCAAATCAATCTCACCAATCTCGGCATTCTGAGCTACACTGGCACCGGCGGCACCAGCAATCGGACCTGGACCAGCAACGGTCTGACCGCGATCCGTCACGATGGCGACGGGACGCTGACTCTTACCGGCGACCTCTCTTTTGTCGCCGGCGGGACGGACACGCTTACGCTCGGTGGCAACTCGATCGGAACCGGCGCATTCTCAGGCGCGATTTCCGGGACCGGCGGATTGATCAAAGAGGGTTCCGGCACTTGGGTGCTCAGCGGTAACAACAGCTATACCGGCACGACTATAGTTGAGAACGGCACCCTGCGAGCGGGTAGCGCAGCAGCTTTCAACCAGCAGAGTTCGCTAACCGTGAACGGCGGCACGCTCGATCTCGCCGGGTACGATTACAGCTTCACCAGACTTGACGGCACGGGCGGAACGGTTGCGCTCGGCTCCGGCGACCTGACGGTTAATGTTGCCACCGGCGTCAACCCGAGCTTCGCGGGCAGCATCACCGGGACCGGTGGCTTGACCAAGCTTGGGGCCGGCACGCTGACGCTCACCGGCGCCAGCACTTACAGCGGCGCAACGACGGTCGGCGGCGGCACGCTGGCTCTTGATTTCTCGCCGGCCACCGGACCAACCAGCAATATCCTTTCGAGCGCATCGTCGCTCAGCATGGGCGGCGGCACGCTTACCATCGCGGGCGCGGCAGGCGAAACCAACAGCCAGAGCTTCAACGGCCTGACGATAACCGGCGGCAATAATACGCTCAGTGTCATTTCGGGCGGCGCCACCAACCTGACGCTCAACCTCGGAGCAATCAGCCGCACGGGCGGCCTTGCAAACTTCGTGCTCCCGACGGCGGGAGCGATAACCACCACGAACGGCGCCGGTGCGCTAGGCGGCTGGGCTACGGTCAACGGCACAGACTATGCCAAGGTGGTGGGCGGCAACATCGTCGCCTTCACCGATGCCGACTATACGGACCAGGACGACGCCTCGCTCTGGGCGAATGGCCAGTTCATCTCCGACAGCGATGGCGACGCCGACAGCTTCTTCGGTACGGTCGGGAGCTCGGTTCAACTCGGCGGCCTGCAGTTCACGACCCCCGACGCCACGACAACGGTGACGATTGCAGGCGGCCAGACCCTGGGCGTAGACGGGACGATCATCGTTGCACCATCCGTCTTAAGCAACAGTCAGACGATAACCGGCGGCAATCTGACCGGCACGTCGGGCGGCGGTGTGCTGGGCATCCAGCAGAACGGCACGGGTACCCTCACGATCGCTTCGCAGATCGTCGACAATACAGGCGTGGTCGGCTTCACCAAGTCGGGTACGGGCCGGGTAGTGCTGAGCGGTAGCAACACGTACACTGGCGCCACCACAGTGAGCCAGGGCGCGCTTTCGGTCAGTTCGATCGGTAATGGCGGCGCAACGAGCGCTATCGGTGCCTCGACCGCCGACGCCTCGAACCTGGTGATCCAAGGCGGGACGCTGGAATATACCGGTGGAACGTCAACGTCTGATCGCGGGTTCACGCTGGCGCGTTCGGGCGCGGTCACCGCGGGCACGATTTCCGTCACGGACGCAACGGCCAACCTGACCTTCGGCGGACAAGTCACAAGTTCTGATGGTGCCGGGCTCACCAAGATCGGCGACGGTACGCTGACACTCACCAATGCCGGCAACAATTACACCGGCATCACGACGGTCAGTGACGGCACGCTGGCGATTTCCTCGATCGGCAACGGCGGTGGGGCCAGCACGCT
>CBJKNR010000117.1:0-9263 GCA_966417555.1 uncultured Sphingopyxis sp. | reverse complement strand
CTTCTCATCTCGGTGGTAGTGTAGTAGGGCCCCGCAAACCCAACTGAACAGTCTCGCCCCCTTGCCCCCCGGGACCGCCGGCTTTAGAGAGCCCGTGTCGGCAGTCTCTTAACCGGTGGGCCGCCGCGTCGGCATGGCCGGGGCAGCCCTTCGCACCCGGCCGACCGGCTGATCGCCGCAGTACCCGTGCCCGCGACCAACGAGGGAGCGAGGGCCAAGGTTCCACCTGCAAGCGAGCCCCAATATCGCGTTGCCTTGCCAGCCCGCGCACGACTATGGCGACGCGCCGCCGGCGCACATCATGGAGATACAGAACGAACCACGCCGAATTGTCCGACAGCGTCGCGACCGCGCTCGGAACGAGCAAGGCCGACGGCAAGAAGGCCGTCGATGCCGTTTTCGCGGCGATCGCCGAGGCGGCCGCCAAGGCGGTCAAGGACAAGCTCAACGGCTGAACGGTTCCGCGTCTTGCCGGTACACCGGCAGGACGCGGTCGCCGCGTCGACACGGCATTTCCATGGAATGGACCCGGGAGGCGCATCTACGGCGTACCTTGATTTACTACGGTGAATCATATATTACGTCGTACCGTATGATCGCGAGGACATGATGTTAAGCCAGGACGATCCGCCCGCCGCTGCCGGCGAAGTTCCGGCTGACCTGGTCGCGGCCCTAAACGCGCACAGCGAAGCGGTGGTGTTGTTCCATTCGTCGGTAGCGCAGGACATGGGCCTCGATCCCACTGCCTATAAGACGCTGTTCCTGCTCAATCGCCTCGGCCCGCTGAGCGCGGGCGAGATCGCGAAGGAGACGGGATTGGCGACCGCTTCGGTGACCGATCTGATTGATCGCCTCGTCGCCAAAGGTTTCGTAAGCCGTGCTCCGCATCCCACCGACAGACGGCGGATCGTCGTGAGCTTGATTGAAGCGACGGTGAAAGGCGCGCGTAGCGGCTTCGGCGCGCCTAACCCGTCCTTGATCAGGCTGTGCGCACGTTACGACGCCCAGCAGCTGGGGTTCATCACCGATTTTCTCACACGGAACGCGCAACGACTGAAGGCCGATCTGGCCGGGACGTCCGCCTGACCGTCATCGGGATCACCACTGAGGAGGAAAGTTCGATGCAGTATCTATGCCTGTGCCACTATAGCCTGAAGAATTTCGAGAGTTTCGGGCCGGCCGAATTCGAAGAGATTGGTCGCATCTGCGAACCACATGACGCCGAACTCAAAGCAAGCGGAAAGGTTCACCTGATCGGCTCGCTTGCGATGCCGGATGAGTTCCGGACGCTGCGCGCGAATAGAGACGGATCGATCGATGTCAGCGAAGGTCCTTATGCGTCGACGGACGAGCCGTTCGGAGCGTTTTTCATCGTCGAAGCCAATTCGATGGACGACGCCGAGCGGATCGCGCGTCTGCACCCGGGGACTCATCTCGGGCGTCTTATGGCGGGAGGAATCGAAATCCGTCCAATCGAGCAATTGGAGCAATTGTGAGCAATGCGGCGCCGGCGGGTGACGATATGACCAGCCGCCAAAGGTCGGTAGCACCCGACGTCTGCTCTCAACCAGATCTGGGCTGACCAGGTAGCGCTAGTGCCTGTTGGGGGCCGCGAGGTGCGAAGAATGCGGACTCAGACATCAGTTGATGATCTCACCTCGTACATCCGAGTGCAATGCGGCCAGTCGTTCTCTCCACAGCTTTAATGCTTCGGGCGTCAATCTGGTCCAATGTGCGATTTCACCAGTGACCTTGAGCGGTGCGCTGCTGCGATATGATCGAGTAGGGTTGCCGGGAAATTTCTTGTCGGTCACGTTCGGGTCGTTCTCGAATGCCCCGGTCGGCTCAACGATATAAACACGCGGAACCGCGCCGCCGCCGGTGAGCTCCGCCGCGATTTCAGCGGCGAGCCCGGCACCATCCACAATCGCAGTGAAGTAGATGTGGTTCATCACCACTTCAGGACGATAGTTTGACCGGTATCCTGCGGTGAGGAGATCACCGACGCGCAAATCCGCAATCGTGCCGTGAAAGAACGGCCCCTCGTCCGCAATTTCGGTCATCATCATCATCGTCCTTATCTGGTGAGTCTGCTTTTGTCGGTGAGTCAAGGGTGCCAACTTTCGCGGCGGAGTGTTCGCGGCCGCCGGACAAGGTGATCGGCGGCCGGTCGAGGATGCGCGCCATCCCCTCGAGCGACCCTCGGATTCCTTCATCACCGGCATGGCGGATGCCATGGTCATCTCTGCCCGAACCCCTCCGAAAGCAGCGATCCGAAGACGGCGATCGTGGCATGAATCGCCGCGATCGCCTGTCGCTCGTCGGTAACGTCAAGCGGTGCGGTCATAAGGCGACCCGGCCTCCCAGCCCCAAGCCCTTTCAGCGTTGCGGGATCGCGCGCCGTCGCCAGCAAATCGTCGCCCGCGTCGAGAACCGCCTCGGCCAGCGCGCGCCCGAAACCGCTCGAACATCCGGTGACCAGCCAAGTCCGTGCCATATTACTTCCTTTCAGACGCTCCTGTCCCACGCAGCGAGAGCAGCCTCGGGCGTCGAAAATTGGCGGACGTCACGTTAGTAGCTGTGAAATGCCGTTAGCCTCGCTGCTGCTGCCGAACCGTTTTGGCGCTCCCGTACAATTTTCGTTCGACCCGCCAAGCTATCCGCACCGTGCGACCCAGGAGTGCTCTTTCTTTCAGGAAGCAAAGCTCTTCATCTGACGCCCGCCCGGCTTTATTCGGGCGGGCGTTCTTTTTTCAGCCTCTGGATCGATTGCGAATGGCCGTTTGAAGACCGTCCGGTTTCAGCGCGGTGCCGGCCAAAGCTGACATCGCATATTCGGCTCAGCACCGTCGACCAAGCAGCGGAATCGCGTCCCTGAACGCCACGAAGAGGGCCGTGGCTGAAAGGCGACCCTCTCCTAAAAATGGATCGACCGACCGTAACGATCGCATGTCGATCAGCCAAATGATCAAAAAGCCCGGCGAAGGCGACAGAGCCTGATGCTTTCCGAACGTCGCTCGGAACAGTTGCGCAGGGTCAGGCCGCACGTGTCCGTGCCGGTAGCAGGCTTCCTTCGATGCCTCCGGGCCACGGCGTCACGGTCTCGCCTGCGACCTGCCACCGGCCTTCGTCATTCCGCAGCCGGAGTTCGTACATCGCAGGCGGCGAATCCGGGCTCATCCGGCGGTAAAGTATCGCTGTGGCATGGTTGCCCTGCTGTTCGATGTGAAGCACGCGGTGCTCGGTCGACAAGGGCGGTTCGCCAGCGTCGCGGCGGGAACGAAACTCGGCAAAGGAATCGGCGCGGCTGACGCGCCGCACCTCTCCGTCGCCGCCGAGTACGAGAAAGCTCTGGTCGGCGGTATAGAGTCGCTCCATTCCGTCGACGTCATAGGCGCTGCCGATATGGACGATGTCGTGGATGAGGGTTTCGATTGCGGGATCGATCGGGAATTGGGTCATGATTTTTCCTTCCGTGGTAACAAGCGCGATCAAAGCAGCGCCATGCCGCCATCGACGCGGAGATTGATGCCGGTCACGAAGCTGCTCGCGTCCGAGGCAAGAAAAAGCGCGGCTTGCGCCAGTTCTTGGGGGAGGCCAAGGCGGCCGAGCGGGATCGCTCCTGCCATCGTCGCTTCGAACCCCTCGCGTTTGTCGGGAGTTACGCCGAGTTTTTCGATGATCGCGGTATCGGTCGGGCCGGGGCTCAGCATATTGACGCGAATGCGGCGGCTCTTGAACTCGAGCGCCCAAGCACGGGCAAACGCGCCAATCGCAGCCTTCGTCCCGGCATAGACAGGATGCCCGTCGAGAACCTTGTCGCTCGCGAGCGAACCGACGCAGACGATCGAGCTGCCGTCGCGCAGCACCGGCGCCATGCTCTGCACGCCGAAAAATGTACCCCGCGCGTTGATTGAAAACTGCTGGTCATATTCGGTTTCGGACACATTCTGCGAGTCCGTGATCGTGATGACGCCGGCGTTCGCGACGTAGATGTCGGCGCCGTCGAAGCGTTCGCCGACGAATGCGGCAAGCTCGCGGTGGTGGGCGGGATCGGCGGAATCGCCCTGGATGCCGATGGCACCGGCACCGATTTCACGCACGGCGTCGTCCACGACCTGCTTGCGCCGGCCGGTGATCACGACCTGCGCGCCTTCTTCGGCAAAAAGCTTCGCCGTGGCGAGACCGATACCGCTGTTTCCGCCGGTAATCACGGCCACCTTTCCTCTTAAACGCGACATCGTATTTCCTTTCATTGCGGATCGCCGCGATATGGCCATTCCACATCGGCCGATAAGAGTGGACAAGGGCACATCATTTTTGCCAAAAACTATCGAATGAAAGGGTTGGACCATGCCACGGGCCTTCAAGCCTTCGTTCGCACCGTCGAGGCGGGCTCGTTCAGCGCCGCCGCCCGGTTGGCAGGCTCGACCCCTTCGGCAGTCTCGAAAAGCGTGGAGCGGCTCGAACGCCAGCTCGGCATCAAGCTTTTTCTGAGGTCGACGCGCTCGCTGTCGATGACCGCCGACGGCGCGGCCTATTATGAACGCATCGCACCGTTGCTCCAGGCGCTGGACGACGCGGATGAAGTCCTCGGCGACGCGGGCAGCGCGCGCGGCCGCCTTCGCGTCAGCCTGCCCGGAATATTGGGTCCGATCCTCGTCGATGCGCTGACGCGAGACTTTGTCGCGCTATATCCTGACATAGCCCTGGAGATCAGCATTACCGACCGGCACGTCGACCTGGTTCGCGAAGGCTATGACGTGGCGCTCCGGGCCGGCGAAGCGACGTCGCCCGACTGGATCACGCGATCGCTCGGCAAGCTGTCGCTCACGCTCGTGGCATCGCCTGCCTATGTCGAGCGTGCCGGAGCCCCCGCTTCGCTGGATGACCTCGCGAAGGCGTCGCATATCCGTTATTTGCTCGGGTCCCGCGCTTTCCCGATCGTCTTCGCCGACGGCACCAGGCTGGACACGCGTGGCATGCTCGATACCGATTCGGGACAGGCGATGCGGATCGCTGCATTGAACGGCGTCGGCATCGCACAATTGCTGCGGGCAGCAGTGGCCGACGATCTCGCCGCAGGGCGGCTGGTAGATATATGGCCCGCGATGCCGCTCGCGCCCGTTCCGGTGCAGGCTCTCCACGCGTTCGGCCGGTTTCCGCCGCTGCGCGTCCGGCTATTCAACGACTTCATTGCGGCGGCGCTAGCGCCGCACATGACAAAGCCCTGACGGCCAGGGCGGTTTCTTGATCCTGTAAATACCATTGCTTCTTCGCAACCGTACAAGGTAGCCAAATCCGCGAGCTCGTCTCGGACTTCTGCGCGGGCGCGATTCTCAATGACTGCGATTTTTCTCTGAATAATCAGGGTACATGAAGTGCTGCCGTTCGCCCTTTCCAACTCATTAATTCGCCGCTCCAAGTTCCCGAAGCCGGGATTACCCCACGACCTGTCCGCGATACACGCGGACCGGTTCAAGGCCTGCTCGCCTTCCTGCAAAGCTGAGGAAGACGTCCGGCGGCATTCCCGTGGCCGAACAGGGCAACCGGCAGCAAGAATTGGAAGGCCGCGCCTCCCGCACGGCATCGTCGTCATCCACGATCGCAATGAACGGCAGATCGCGGAACAGGGCACCCTCGATGACTTCGTCGGCGCGGCCTTGCCTGTCGCTGAACCGGGGAGGATTGTAACCATACCATGGCCTAGGTTCGTTCGCACAAATCCGCCGGCAGCAGATTCCAGACGCAGATCAGTTCGCCGATCGCACCGCATTGTCGGCGCTCCCCCACATCAAGATTGGTCCAAAAGCTTCCGATAAAACACTGCGCTAGGCAGGGTCAGCGCTGCGCTTGACGGATGGCCCCACGCTGGCCCTGCCTAAATCAAAGCGGCTTTCCAACCTTATGCACAAGATGAAACCGGGAGTCCGGTCAGTTCGAATTCGCCGCGTCTTCGATCAAGGCCGCGACTTCGGCAGGATGCGACACCATAAGGGCATGCGAAGCCTTCTTGACCGCAACGGCCTTTCGCGAGCGAGCGCGCTCAGCCATAAATTTCATAACCGCCGCCGGAATATTGCGATCCTCTTCGCCGTAAATGACATAGGACGGCAGACGTTTCCACGCGGCGAAATCGACTGCCTCGGCAAGTGCGGCCTGCGTGACGGGACGCTGCGTCGCCGCCATCAGCGCCGCCTTGGCATCGGGCACGTCGGCGGCGAACTGCGCATGGAATTTCGCCGGCTGGATGTAGAGATCGGTGCCGCCGTCGCGCAGCTTTACCGGTGCCAACGCATCGCCCAGCGTGCTGCCAGGGAATTTCGCGGAAAGCGTCAGGGCAGATTCGCCTGCATCGGGCACAAAACCGGCGACATAGACGAGTGCCTGGACATTTGGATTTCCCTTGGCCGCCTCGGTGATCACGACGCCGCCATAGCTGTGGCCGACAAGCACGACACGGCCCGGAACAGATCGGACGATCGTCGCGACACTTTCGGCGTCGCCCGCGACACTGCGCAGCGGGTTGGCTGCTGCAATAACCGGGTATCCATCCTTCTCGAGCGTTGCGATCACATCGTTCCATCCGGACGAGTCAGCGAAAGCACCATGGACGAGGATGACCGTCGGTTTGGTTTCTTCGGCGTGGGCGGCCGCCGTGATAGCCCCTGATGCAATGAGGGCGGCGAGCGCAAGGCTACGAACGGAACGATACATCGTCTTTCTCCTGACAAGGGACTTCCTCTCGCTGCGATGCCGGATCGCCGGCCTGTCGCCTATCAGATCAAAGTATGGGCGGGACGTCCGCGAGCCCGGCTTCCTCTCAACCAAAGTATAGGAACCGCAAGATTTTTAGCCATCGGTTCGCGTGCATCGGCACGATAGGCGCGGGCCGCGCTCGTTGGCATCCGCCAGTCCGGGCGGAACGATCCGCTCGCTTGAGAGGAACGAACCATGGCCAAGAACATTCCGATTATTGCTGCTCTTGAACCGGCGACCCAGGCGTTTGTCGATGGTCTGCCCGGCGGGGCTCCAATCCACGAGTTGACGCCCGTCAATGCCCGCAGGCTGTTGTCGGCAGTGCAAAAATCGGTGACTTCCGATCTCGCCGCCGTCGACTTTGAAGACCGCACCCTCGCCGTCGGTCCAAGGGGCATGACAGGCATACGCATCATTCGCCCCGCGGGCTCCGAGGGCGCGCTGCCTGCAATCGTCTATATCCACGGCGGCGGCTGGGTACTCGGCGACAAGCAGACGCACGACAGGCTGATGCGCGATCTCACGGTCGGCGCGAATGCCGTTCTGATCTTCGTCGACTATGAGCGCGCACCGGATAGTCGGTTTCCGAACGCGATCGAGCAAGCCTATGGCGTTGCCCGCTACGTCGCAGACAACCCGGCCGAATTCGATGCAGATCCCGCGCGTCTCGTCATCGCGGGCGATAGCGTCGGCGGAAATATGACCGCAGCGGTCACTCTCATGGCCAAGGAGCGCGGCGGTCCGGCCTTCAACGCCCAGCTGTTATTCTATCCCGTCGCCGATGCCTCGATGGCAACCGCTTCCTACCGCGAGTTCGCCGACGGTCCCTGGCTTACCGCAGAGGCGATGGCCTGGTTTTGGGACCAATATCTTCCCGACAAGGACCGCCGCGGCGGTATCCTTGCCTCACCGGCGAACGCATCGATCGAGCAATTGCAAGGCCTTCCCCCTGCCTTGCTGATCGTCAACGAGAATGATGTCCTCCGCGATGAGGGCGAGACCTATGGCCGCAAGCTCGCCAAGGCGGGAGTGAATGTCATCGCGACCCGGTACAACGGCACGATCCACGACTTCATGATGCTGAACCCGATCGCAAAGACACCCGCCGCGCGCGGTGCGATTATGCAGGCAGTCGCCTTCCTGCGCCGGGTATTCGCGACATAGGGTTGAACGACAACGTCAAAGGGCGGCGCCGGGCCGCCGTCCCGGCATGCTGTCAGTCCGCTTCGGCCCGGACGCTGAAGCGAAACTCGGCACCTCCATCGGCATGGTTCGAAGCCGTTATCGATCCGCCATGCTCGGCGATGATGGATTGGCAAATCGCCAAGCCAATTCCCATCCCGCTATCCTTCGTGGTGAAGAAACCAAGGAATATGCGATCGAGATCGTCGGGCGGGATGCCCTGTCCCGTATCTTGCATGGTAAGAACGATGTGGCGATCGCCACCGCGCGAGGTCGCCAACCGGATTTCGCGTGCTTCCTCGGGCTGCGCTTCCAGCGCCTGAACGCTGTTCACGAGCAAATTCACCAGCACCTGCTGCAATTGAATCCGGTCGCCGATCGCCTTCGGAAGGTCCCTGGCGAAATCGGTTGCAACCCGAATCCCGCGCGATTCGATCTCGTGCCGTACGAACAGCAGCGCCTCCTGCGCAACCTCGCCGAGATCGAGCGCGGTCCGTTCGGGCTGGCGCTTCGCCGCCATGCCGCGGATGCGCTGGACGATGTCGTTCGCTCGCCGCCCGCTCGCCACGATGCGCGTGGTCAATTCCTTGACCTTCTCGAGATTGGGTTCGTCGCGCGCCAGCCAGCGCAGGCTCGTTTCCGCATTGGTGACGATAGCGGCAAGCGGCTGATTGACCTCGTGCGCAATCGAGGTGGTGAGCTCGCCGAGCATCGAAACACGTGCGGCATGAGTAAAATCGGCCTGCAATTGCCTAAGTTCGGTCTCGACGCGAATACGCTCGGTCACGTCGATCATACCGAAGATCGTCACGTCCAGCTCGCTGGGCGGTTTTGGGTAAGTGACCGAGAACTGCACGTCGAGGAGCCTGCCGTCCAAAGTATGGACCCTGATAAGGTCCGTCCAATTCTGCTCGCCATTGAAGCGGCCGATCATCACCTTGCGCAGGGCGTGCGGCGACGCGGTGAACAGATAGCCGACGTGACGCATCAGATCCTGCGGATCCGCCGCACCAAAAAGCTCGACCGCACTGTGGTTGACGTCCGTGACCTGTACCGAATTCGCGGCGAAGTCGACGAGATCGGGATGCTCGGTGAGATAGGCGTCGAAATCTTCGACGCCCTCAGCCCTGATTTCCCCGTAGATGCGTCCCATATGGCTCGCGTCGACCTGCCACATCGCCATCGGCATATATTGGACGAGCTTGCGGTATCGTGCTTCGCTTGCACGAAGGAAAAGATATGAGCGATCGTCGTCGACCGTCCCGTTGACGGCGATATAGATGCGGTTGGGAAACTCCGGGCCCTCGGGTAACCAGAGGGTG